>JBJONS010000180.1:0-12454 GCA_046051725.1 Pseudomonadota bacterium
GGACCGGACCATGGGCCAGATGATGTGGCTCGGGAACAATGACTTCCCGCCGATGACCTTCGACTATGGCAACGGCTCGCTCAGCAAGCGGGCCTTCGCCCGGGCGCGCAACGCCGGGCGCGTGCCCTGCGGCAGCAAGACCGACCCGCTCGACCGCGACCTCTGCCAGTCGGCCGAGGGCAAGGCGTGGATCAAGGCCAACCCTGCCGAGTTTGTGCGGCGCATCCCCCTGCGGTTGGCCCAGCTCTGCAACCCCCACTCGCTGCTGACCCGCCACCTGCGCTGGGGCGCCTACAAGGGCATGCCGCAGTGGATGGACGAGCTGCTGGTGCTGGGCGGCGCGCTCGGCTCGATGCTCGCGATGATCGGCGGCGCGGCCGGCCTGACCATCCGCGGGAAGGGCGCGCAGGGCGCTGTCTTCGCGCTGCTGCTGCTCTACCACTGCGCGGCGATCTCGGCGCTGGCCGGCCTCACCCGCTACCGGGTGCCGCTGGAGCCCCTGTTGATGGTCTACTGCGCCGCGTTGCTCGCCGACCCGGCCGGGGCGCGCGCGGCGCTCTCGGCCCAGAAGTGGCGGGGCCCGCTGCTGGTGCTCATCCTGTCCATCGGGGTTCCGCTGGTGTTTTGGTTCCTGCCGGCCGGATGGCCCTGGTGGAGGTCGTGGTGAACCGCCCGCTCACGCTGCTGACCCTCCCCCTGCTGACCCTCCCCCTGCTGGCGTCGGCCTGCGGGCTGCCCGGCCTCCCCGACCCGGTGCGGCTGCCGGCGGGCGACCCGACCCGCCCCGACATCGTGCTGCTCAGCGTCGACACACTCCGGGCCGACCACCTGTCGTCCTATGGGCACAGCCGGCCGACCAGCCCGTTCATCGACAGCCTCGCCGCCCAGGGCCAGCGCTACACCCAGGCCCGCAGCGCCTCTCCATGGACCCTGCCCGCCCACACCTCGATGATGACCGGCCAGCTGCCGACCACCCACCTCGTGGTCGACGACAGCCTCGCCCTCGACCCGCAGACCCGGGTGCTGCCCGAGCTGCTCTCGGCGGCGGGTTTTCACACCGGTGGTTTTGTCTCGACCCTCTATGTCAGCCGGGTCTTTGGCTTTGACCGCGGCTTTGAGCGCTTCGAAGACTTCGACCTGCACACCGAGAAGAAGAACCTCTCGGGCCAAGTGACGATGGACCGGGTCGTCGGCGAGGCGCTGCAGTGGTGGGCGGGCCTGCCCTCGGGCGCGCCGGTTTTTCTGTTCTTGCACACCTACGACGCCCACTACGCCTACGACCCGCCTGGGGCCTACAGCCGGCATTTTGACCGGGCGCCCGAGAAGAGTGACCCCAAGTACAAGAACTACCACCACTTCAAAAAGAACCCGCTCAGCGACGAGCAGCTCGAGCACCAGCGGGCCCAGTATGACGAGTCGATCCGCTGGATCGACGACCAGCTGCGCTGGCTGGCCGAGAGCGCGGCCCTGTCGGGTCGGCAGGTGCGCTTCGTCATCACCAGCGATCATGGCGAGGAGTTCGGCGAGCGCGGCAGCTGGGGCCACGCGCACACGCTCTACGCCGAGCAGCTGCACATCCCCTTGATCATGAGCGGGCCTGGCCTCTCGGCCCAGGTCATCGACACCCCGGTCGGCACCCAAGACATCGCGCCCACGCTGCTGCGCTGGGCCGGCGTGACCAGCGGGCTGAGCGCGGATGGCGTCGATCTGGGGCCCATCGCCGCGGGGGCGCCGCTCGACCGCGCCTTCCCCGCCGAGACCACCCGCTTCTCGACCGCCCGGCTGGGCCTGCGCGAGGGCGACCTGCGCCTCGAGTGGGACCTGCGCAGCGGCGAGGCCGAGCTGTTCGATCTCGCCGAGGACAGCGCCGAGCGCATCAACCTCGCCCAGCAGCGGCCAGCCGAGGTGCAGGCGCTGCAGCGGCGGCTCGAGCAGACCCTCGGCCACCCTTGGCAGGCCGAGGAGGAGGGCCGGATCGCCGTCAAGGACGGCGTGGTGCTCATGGACGGCCTGCAGGGCGCGAGCGTCAAGGTCAAGGCCGGCGACCAGTTCCTCGTGGTGCCCTTTGACGCCGCGCTGCGCTTCACCCGCCGCGGCGAGACGGTCGGGCCCTTCCAAGCCACCGGCGGCGCGCGCCCCGGCCCCGGCGCCTGCCTGCGCTACGCCGGGCTGAGCGGAGGGGGCTCGACCGCGCTGACCGACGAGCAGCGCAAGATGTTGGTGGAGCTGGGCTACATGCAGCCCGACGAGGAGGCTCCGGCCGCGCCTGCTGCGTCTGCAGCTGGAGCCGACCCGTCCGCCGCGGCGGCGACCCCTTGCCAGCCGCTGACCGCCCCCGCTGCTCCGGCTGCGCCCGCGCCCGCCGCGCCCACCCCCTGACCCGGACAGGAGCCCATGCGCGCCCTGCTGCTGCTGCTCGGCCCCGCCGCCTGGGGCGCGCCCATCGACACCGACCCGATGCGCATGGACCCGTGGGCCCCGCCCCGCGACGTCGTGATCAGCGGCCATGAGCTCGCCGCCGCCTGCGCGGGCGTGCCGGCCCTGCGCGAGGCGGCGATGGCCTGCACGCTCGACCTGCAGAAGGCCATGCGCGGCCTGCCGGCCCTGGTCGCCGCCTGCGCGCTGACCGAGGACGGCGCCGCCCTGCCTGCCACGGGTTTTGAGGTGCCGCACCCGCTGACCGTGCGCGCCGCGGCCGAGGCGGGGGCCCGGGCGGCCAGCCGCCAAGCGCCGACCTGCCAGTGGAGCCTGCGCGCCCAGCGGGTCGGCGAGGAGCTGCTCGTGACCGCCCCCGCGGCCTCGGCCGCCGACGAGCTCCGCCTCGGCTGGCGCACCGCTGATGGCGAGCTGCACTGGATGATCCCGCTGGACGGCAACGCCGCGCCCGAGCCCGGGATCGTCAGCCGGCGCTCGCTCATCGACCCGATGCTGCTGCGCCGCGGCGAGCTCGAGCTGGTGGTCGACATCCTCGACAGCGACGGCGGCACGACCCGCCTGACCGTGCCCGCCGAGCTGCCCGAGGCCGAGCCCCGCGGGCAGGACCTGCTGCTGGGCCCGCCGCTCGAGGTCGCGGTCGGCGCCGAGGGGCAGGTCTTCCCGATCGCCGCGATGGGAAAAGCAGGCGGCGGAGAGGCTTTTGTCCTCCCGCCGGGCCCGGTCGCGCTCGACGGCCCGCGGGCAGGCGCCGGCCCGGGGGTGCCCTCGGCGCCGCTGTCTCCGGCCGCGGCGGGCGCGCTGGCCCGCTGGTGCCGCGGCGGCGTGGACGCGCTGCGCGGGGCCGCCCTGAGCCCGGCGGCCTGCGGTCTGCTCGGGGCCGCCGAGGGGCGCGCCGCGACCCCCAGCCCGGCGCTCAGCCCGGCGGTGCGCAAGGCGGCGGTCGACGACCTGCGGCGGCTGCCCCGCAACCTCGGCGAGGAGCTGCTGCGCGTCGAGCTCGGCCTGCCCGCCGCCGAGCGGGCCTGGTACCGGCTGGACGGCGCCCTGGCGCTCGCGGCGGCCGGCGCCTTCTTTGAGGCGGTGCTCGACGGCGCCCCGCCGCAGCTCGCCCTGGCCACCTGGGCCCGCAGCAGGGCGCCCCGCATGCCCGAGCCCAACGGCGGCGAGGGGCTCACCGTCGGCTTTGCCGCCGACGAGGCCCACCAGCTCGCGCCGCTGTCGTCGAGCCTCTACCTCGCGAGCCTGCTCGCCGCGGTGGCCGCGCCGGCCGAGGCGGCCCAGGGCGCCGCGGGGGCCGAGCGCCTGCGCCTGCCGCCGCCGGCCCCGGGCGCCCTGCTGCTCGCCGCGGCCACCACGCTGTCGCGCCAGAGCAACCTGCCCGGCGGCGTGGTGGTGCCCTGGGCCCAGGGCGGGCGCCCGGTGGTGGGCGAGGCCGACCGCCCCCTGCTGATCGCCCTGACCGAGCGCCTGCGCTTTTTGCACCAGGACCAGGCCCAGCGCCTCGCGCGCTCCCGGTCGGGCGAGGGCGCGGCGGCCGCGGAGCTGATCGCGGCCGGTGAGGCCCTGATGCACGAGCTCGACGGCGCCGCTGGCCTGCTGGCCCTGCGCACCGGCGAGGACGAGACGGCCCGCCGGGCCCGGCGCCTGCGGCTCGGCGCGCTGCTGCGGCCCCTGCAGCAAGCGAGCGGCGGCTGGGCGGCGGGCGATCTGCTCGAGATCACCGCCGCGCTGGGCGGTCTGAGCCACGACCCGACGCTGGCCGAGCAGCTCCCCGGCGTGCAAGAGGAGCTGGAGCGGGCGCTCACCGTGCTCGTCCAGACCCTGCAGGCGGAGGGCGAAGCGCCGCCTCCCCAAGGCCAGATCACCGCGGCGCTCGGCCTCTCGGCGGGGATGCGGGGGGCGGTGTTCCACGTGGCACCGACCCTGCCGGTGGGCCTCGGCTGGGGCTTCGACCTGCCGCAGGGCGGCCAGCTCCTCGCCCTCGCGCAGCTGATCGACCCGCTGGCGCCCCTGGCCTGGGCGCCGGGCGGCCCCGCCGGTCCGCCGGCCTGGCGGTCGGCCTTCGCCCCCGGCCTCGGCCTGCTGTGGCGCCCGACCCCGGCGCCGCTGTCGCTCTGGCCCACGGTGGCCCTGAGCCCGGGCGCGGGACAGCGGGGGGATCGCGCCGAGGACGCCCTCTGGGTCGGCCTCTCGGTCGGTGTGAACGCGGCGCGCCCGGCGCGCTGAGCGGCGGGATGACCCAATCTGGGCCAGCCCGTATTTACTATCATCCGGGCAGATCCGTTCCCTCGGTGCAGCGCCGCGCACGGAGGCCCAGATGCTTGAGTTCATCGTCTTCTTGTACCAGAGGGGCCGCATCGACGCGGTCGAGGCCATGATGGTCATGGACCGGGCGCTGCAGCGCCGCCCAGCCATCGGCCGGATCGCCGTGCGGGAGGGCATGCTCACCGTCAAAGAGGTCATGGCCATCCTCAGCGCCCAGGCCGGGCAGAGCCCGCGGCGCAAGTTCGGCGAGACCGCCGTCCAGATGGGTTTTTTGAGCCCCGATGACCTGCGCTTCTTGCTCGCGGCCCAGGCGCGGGCCGGCGCCGGAGATCCCTGCGCCACGGTCAGCGAGCTGACCGGCATCGCTGCGCCCGAGCTGCGCGGCTACTACGAGCAGTTCTCCGCAGCCTGAGCGCCGCGCGCCGGGCCGCCTGGGGCCTCTCTCCCCTGCTCCCGCCACTGCGATAGCTGTCCCTCAGCGTGATCCCGCGCCCTGGGGGAGATGGTGCCCAAGAAGCTCGCCCTGATCTTCCCCCGCTTCCGCTACCCCTCGGGCGACTTCCCCATCGGGATCGGCCTGCTGGCCGCGGTCGTGCGCGCCGAGCTGGGCCTCGAGGTGGTCGTCTGCGACACCACCTTCGACCCGCGCCTCGAGGCGGTGGCCGCCTTCCTCGACCGCGAGCGGCCCGATCTGGTGGGCGTGGGCATGAGCACGCTGATGCTCGGCGAGGGCCTCGCCGCCTGCCGGCTCGCCAAAGATCGCGGCCTGCCCGTCTTTGTCGGCGGCCCGCACCCCACCACCGACCCGGCCGGCATGATCGAGCGGCCCGAGATCGACGCGGTGGTCATCGGGGAGGGTGAGCTGGTGATCGTCGAGCTGGTCGAGGTGCTGCTCAGCGGCGCCCGGCGGCCGGTCGGGGGCGCCTGGGTGCGCGGGGCGGACGGCGCGCCGCTGCCGAGCCACGAGCGCCGGCCGGTGCCCGACCTCGACGCGCTGCCCTGGCCCGCCTGGGATCTGCTCGAGATGGAGCGCTACATCACCGCGTGGGGCCAGCTCGACAGCTTCCGGCCCGGCCTGCGCGGCGTCAACGTCACCGCCAGCCGCGGCTGCCCGTTCACCTGCACCTTTTGCCAGCCGGTGCTCGACGCGATGTTCGGGCGCAAGCTGCGGCAGCGCAGCCCGGACAGCGTGGTGGCCGAGCTGGCCGAGCTCAAGCGCCGCTACCGCATCGAGGGCTTCTGGTTCACCGACGACACGTTCACGACCAACCGCAAGTGGGTGCTGCGCTTCTGCGACGCGATGGAAGAGGCCGACCTGCGGCTGTTTTGGGGCTGCACCACCCGCGCCAACCTCATCGCGCCCGATCTCATGCGCCGCATGCACGCGGTCGGCCTGCGCAAGATCGGCGTGGGGCTCGAGAGCGCGGTCGAGCGCATCCGCGAGGGCGTCTACGAGAAGGGCGTCTCGGCCGACGAGGTCAGCGCCACCGTGCAGGTCGCCCACGAGATGGGCGTGCAGACGCTGCTCTTTCTCATGCTGGGCGCGCCGGGCGAGGCGCGGTCCGAGATGCTGCAGACCATCGAGCTGGCCACGCGGCTGCCGGCCGCAGAGGCCAGCTTCTCGCTCTTTGTGCCGATCCCCGGCACCGACGTGCACAAGCGCATGGTCGAAGAGGGCTACCAGCTCTCGACCGACTTCACCGACTACGACTATTACGCAAGGCAGCCCTTTGAGGGCGAGGTCAGCCGCCGCGAGCTGCGGATGATCCAGCGCTGGGCCTACCTGCGCTTCTACGCCCACCCCCAGCGCTGGCGCTCGGTCGCCCGCGCGGCGAGCACGACCAGCGGCATGCGCTCGCTCGGCCGCAAGCTGCTGCGCATCGTGCCGGGCGGCGCGCCCGCAGCAGCGGCGCCGGCGGGGGTCGACGCGGCCCGCGTGCAGCTCGAGCGCGAGCGCCTCGCCGAGCTCCACGCGCGCGCCCGGGCGTGAGCGGCGCGCGCGCCGCGGCGGCGGCCTGTGCTACGGTCTGCCCGCCTCTGAGGAGCCCCCCGTGTCCGCACCCCGATTGGCCTCCCCCGGCGCCCTCGCGCTGTTCCTGACCGTTGCCCTCGCCGCGGGCTGCCCCGCGCCCCCCGATGACGCCCAGTGGGTCGTGCGCGAGGGTGATCCCGCGCCCGGCGCTGGCGCGCCGCCCGCTGAGGGCGCGCCGCCGACCCCGGCGGGCACCGCCGTCGAGGGGGGCCCTCCGCCCGCGGAGGGCGGCACGGCGCCCACGCCCCGGAGCGGCCCGCCTGAGGGCGCGCCGGGCCAAGCGCCGCCCGAGCAGACGATCACCCGCCCGGTGGCCACCTTCGACTCGACGACAGCCACGGTGACCATCTCCGGCACCATCGAGCCGGTGGACACCCAAGAGGGCGTCCTGCGGCTCGACGTGATGCGGCGCAGCACGAGCGCCCTGCCCGAGCTGCTGCACAGCGAGGTGCTGCCCAAGGCCGGCGCCTTCTCGATCAAGGCGCCGCCGGGCACCGGCGAGGTCCGCCTCGTCGCCTACTGGGACACCAAGAACCCCGGCCCGCAAGAGGGCGAGACCACCGGCAGCGTGCTGGTGCGCGTCGAGACCGCGGAGCTCAAGGGCCTCGCGATCAAGATCGCCAAGACCGACAAGCCCGACGACAACGCCGGTGGCCCGAAGAGCAAGCCGCCCGGGCCGGGTGAGGCCCTCGCCCCCGTCGACGGCCCGGCGGACGGCCCGGCGCCGGCGGGCCCAGCGGCGGACGGCGCGGCGCCGGGCCCCGCCCCGGCCGGCGCGGGGGGCTGAGCGGTGGCCCGGCGCGCGCCCCCGGTCTGCCTGATCGGCCTCGCGCTGGCCGCGGGCTGCGCGGGCGAGCCCGGCAAGGGCGGCGCCGACGGCGGGGGCGCGGACAGCGGCGGCGCCCCGCTCTCGGTCTGCGCGGGCGACGCCTGCGTCGAGCCGCAGGCGGGCGGCGGGCTGCTGCTGCGCTTCGCCGGAGAGGCGCGCCTCTCGCTGCCAGCCGACGCGGTGGCGGTGGGCGTCGAGGACGCGCTCATCGACACCCGCTCCTACGACCCGACCTACCCCCAGGCGGCGACCCGCTGGGCGGGCCTGACCGAGTGGGGCGCGCCCGCCGCGGTCGACGGCGGGATCGAGCTCGCGCTGCGCGGCGCGGACGGCGGGGCCCAGCGCCTGCGCGTCGAGGCCGGGCCCGACGGCGCGGTCGCGCTGCGGCTGGTGCCGACCGAGGCGCCGCCCGGCGGCGTGGTGGTCGCCTACCGGGTCGCTGCGGCGGTCACGGCGGACGAGGGCCTCTACGGCCTCGGCGAGTGGTTCGACCGCCCCGAGCACCGCGGCGCGGTGCGGCCCATGCACATCGTGGCCGATCTTGAGAGCGAGTCGTCCTACAACGAGGCCCACGTGCCGGTGCCGCTGCTCATCGGCACCCGCGGCTGGGGCCTCTTCGCCGAGACCGACCGCCCCACCGTCTTTGACGTGGCTGCCGCCGATCCCGAGCGGGTGCAGGTCGAGGTCGGCGTGGGCCCGGCCGCCGACGAGGGCCTGCGCCTGCACCTGCTGGCGGCGGCCGAGGCGCTGGACGTGACCGCGGCCTACACCGCGCTGACCGGCCGGCCCCGCCTGCCCGCGCCCTGGGCGCTGGGGCCCCTGCTGTGGCGCGACGAGAACATCGACCAGACCGAAGTGCTCGCGGACGTGCACCAGATCCGCGATCTGGACCTCGCCGCTTCGGGCGTGTGGATCGACCGACCCTACGCCACCGCGGTGAACACCTTCGACTTCAACCCCGCGACCTATTCCGATCCGGGGGCGATGGTCGCTGAGGTGCACAGCCTAGGGCTGCGTCTGGCCCTGTGGCACACGCCCTACCTCGAGCCCGAGGGTGCGGCGGCGCTGCACGCCGAGGCGCAGGCCGCCGGCTACTTCCCGCCGAACGTGCCGATCATCTTCAACGGCTGGTCCGAGCCCCTCGACTTCACCAACCCCGCCGCGGTCACCTGGTGGCAGGGCCTGCTCGGGGCCTACGGCGCGCTGGGCGTCGAGGGCTACAAGCTCGACTACGGCGAAGACGTCATCTTGGGGCTCAACGGCAACCGGCTCGGCTGGGTCTTCGCCGATGGCAGCGACGAGCGCACCATGCACAAGGGCTACATGCGGGGCTACCACAGCACCTACGCGGCGACCTTGCCCGAGGATGGTGGATTTCTGCTGTGCCGCGCGGGCACCTGGGGTGATCAGGTCAACGTGAACGTGATCTGGCCCGGCGACCTCGACGCCGACATGGCCTACCACCGCGAGCCGCGCGAGGACGGCAGCCTCTCGGTCGGCGGGCTGCCGGCGGCGGTGGCGGCGGCGGCGGGCCTCGGGCCGAGCGGCTTCCCCTTCTTCGCGAGCGACACCGGGGGCTACCGGCACTCGCCGCCCTCGGCCGAGACCTTCATCCGCTGGGCCCAGCACACGGCGCTGACCCCGACGATGCAGGTGGGCAACAGCGCGAGCCTGCAGCCCTGGGAGCTGCTCGGTGGCGCAGAGCTGGACCACTACCGCGACCTGTCGCGCCTGCACCAGCGGCTTTTCCCCTTCATCTGGACCGAGGCCCTGGCGCTCGAGGGCGGCGGGCGGCCCCTGCTGCGGCCCTTTGGCCTGCAAGAGCCCCAGTGGGGGCAGCACCCCGCCGACCAGTACTTCTTTGGCGAAGACCTGCTGGTCGCGCCGGTGGTGCGGCCGGGCCAGACCACCCGCGCGCTCGTGCGCCCGGCGGGGGACTGGGTGGGCTGGTTTGACGGGGCGCCGCTGCCCGGCGCGCCGGGCGCGCTGGTCACGGTCGACGCGCCGCTGCTGTCGCTGCCGCTGTTCTTGCGGGCCGGCGCGCTGATCCCCCTGCTGCGGCCGACCATCGACACCCTGGCCCCGGTCGACGACCCTGAGGCCATCGACAGCTTCGCCACCGACCCGGGGCGGCTCTGGGCCCGGGCGGCGGCGGGCGGCAGCGGGGCGGCGGCGGTCTACGACGGGGCGGCGCTGCGCCTGGACGATGACGGGGCGACCGTCAGGGTCGAGATGACGCCGGGCGCGGTGTTTCGGCAGGGCCTGGGCCTCGAGCTGGTCGGGCTCGGCGGGCCGCCGTCTGGGGTCGAGATCGACGGCGCGGCCTCGGAGGCCTGGAGCTACGCCGGCGGCGTCCTGACCATCCCCGAGATCGGCGCAGTGGTCCAGATCACGCGCTGAGCGGCGCGGGTTCGACGCGCGCCGCCCTCACTCCGCGGGCGGGTCCCGGCGCAGGTGGACCTGCTCAGTCAGCAGGCCCGCCGGGCTGCGCACCAGGGGCGTCTGCAGCGCGATCTGCAGGTAGAGCTCATCGCCCGTGACCCGCAGCGGCGCGCTGGCCGGGGTCCAGCTGCGGCCGTCGGTCGAGGTCGAGAGCTGGTGGTCGAGGCCCAGGGTGTCAACCTCGATGAGATCACCCTCGGCGCTGGGCACCACCGTGACCGCGGCGAGGTCGGTGTAGCGGGTGAGCTGCAGCACGAGCTGCTCGGCGCAGACCGGACAGAACTCAGCCGTCGACGCGCTCTTCATGCGGCAGGTCTGCACCGGTCGGTACAGGTCGGCGCAATTGTAGGCGCTGGAGAATGCCCCCACGGCCGCGTCATGCCCCTCTCCCTCGGGCGTGGGCAGGGGGGTGCTGGCCTCGACCCAGTGCGCCCAGGGCGGCGCGGTCGGCGCGTCGGTGATGTTGCGGGGCAGGCCCATCGCCGGGCTGCGGATGCAGGCGTCGGCGGTGTACTCGTCGCCGAGCAGGCCGAGCAGGTGGCCGAGCTCGTGCACGCCGGTGTCGGTCCAGGTCGCGCCGCCGTTGGACGCCGCGGCGTGGTGGATCGACATACCCCCCGACTTCTCGCTGTTGACCACGACGATGGCGAGATCGGTGGGGACCACCGCCAGCGCCCGGTCGAGCTCGTGCTGGCCGAGCTGAAACAGCGTGGTGGAGCGGTAGTCGGTGCCGCTGATCTCGTTGATGAAGTTGACCGCGAACACCGAGCGGAAGGCGGTGTCGCGGAAGCGGCACTCGCCCATGCAGTCGTAGGACGCGCCGCTCTCGGCGCTGACCGCGTCGACCCGGTGGATGTTGATCCGCCCGGCGAAGGCCGAGAGCGGCGCAGCGCCGCGCAGCCGCTCGGCCAGCGCGGCCGCGTCGGCCCGCCAGGCCGCCTGCTCGTCGGCCGTGTACCCGTCGCCGATCAAGGTCAGGTCGAGCATCTGGTCGCTGGGGCCGCTCTCGACCAGGGTGGCGCTGCCGATCACGACCTCGGGCGGGGCGGCCGGGCGCGTCGGCGCGCGCGCCGGGTCCCAGCGGCCGACCTCGGCGTAGACCCCGCGCTCATCGCGCAGCTCAAAAACCACCGCCGCCGCCCCCGCAAGCTGGGGCACAAACACATGAAAAGCGCCCAGATCGGGCAGCAAAGACAGGATGTCGACGCCGGCGATGCCCGAGTAGTGGGCCAAGAAGTCGCGGACCAGCACTGGGGTCGGCGTCTCGCGGCGGTAGAGCTCGGCGCCGCCCGCGTCGAGCACGCGGGTGCGGAAGGCCTCATCCGGCCCCACCACCGGGTCGAGGTCGACGAAAAAGTCCACGGCGAGGGCATCGTCGACCACCACGCCCTCAGGTGTCAAGGTCAGCAGCAGCATCGTGGCGGGCGCCGACGGCAGGTCGACCCGCCGCAGCGGGCCGCGGGCCGGGGCGGCGGTGTCGGGGCCGGGCGCGCTGTCGGTGCCCGAGGCGGTGCCCTTGGGGTCAGCGGGCCCACAGGCGAGCAGCGCGGCGAGGGGGAGCGCGAAGGCGGCCGAGAGCGGGCGGTGGAGCGGGCGCATCGGGGCCTCCGGTCGGGGCGGAGGGGCTAACTGGGGGGGGGGAGCTCCGTCTTCGCCGGCGCTGTGCTGCCAACGCCCTGGACAGGCAGGCCCTGTCGCTCGATCTCCGCGGCGACGAAGGGGTTCTCGCGGCGCAGGTGGTCGAGCGGAATTGCCCCCTCTTGGTAGGCGGCCACCAGCTCGACCCGGCGGACGCAGGTGCCGCGCGCGTTGAGCTGCAGCGCGGCGATGGTGGCGAGCGCCGCGGGGTGGGTGGTGGGGTCGCAGCCCGGTCCGACCTCGACCTTCCCGAACACAAGGTCGAGGGCGAAGGTGCCCGCGCGCAGCACGAAGGGGTCGAGCAGGTCCACGCGGGCGCCCTTGGCCCGGTTGAAGCGGGGAAGGGAGAGGCGCAGGTTGTCCCAGTCATAGGCGCGGGCTGGCGCTGTGGACTTCGGGATGAAGTGGTCGACGCTGCCATCATCCACCCCCAGGCGCAGCCGGAAGCAGGAGTACATGCAGGTGGGGCCATAGACCGCGGTCAGCATGGGCAGCGCGGCGGACCAGTGATCCGCGAGGTCCTCGCCGTGCAGCTCGTCAATCTGGGTCAAGGGGGTGCCATTGCGGAACACCCGGGCGCAGGGCTTGCCGCTGGTGCGCGCGAAGCCCGGGGGCACCGCTTGACCGACCTTTTCGTAGAGGCATCGGATGCCCGGGACCCTGACCTGGGCGTCGAAGCCCGCGGGGGGCTCTCGCCGGCGCACCGGGATCACACCTCGACCCCGCGCTGCGCGCAGGCCCAGGACCACCGGGGCCAGAGCGGGTCGTCGGGAGGGAGCGCGGCGCGCAGGTCCGCTGTGGCCGCGCGCAGC
>JBJONS010000181.1:0-3292 GCA_046051725.1 Pseudomonadota bacterium
CTGGGCGGGATGACCTCGACGCCGAGCTCGACCAGCGTGCGCAGCGACCGCACCAGCAGCCGGTTGTGCATCGTGCCGTGCATGGTCGGCGCGACCAGCACCGCGCAGCCGCCCCGCTCGATCCGGCCCAGGGCGCTGGCCAGCGTGGCGGTCAGGGGCCCGTCGGCCACGCCCGCCGCCACCTTGTTGATCGTGTCGTAGGTGGCGGGAGCGACGAGGTACGCGTCAATCGGGGCGCTCTCGCTGAGGTGCTCGGCCCGTGGGCCCAGCGCCGTGACCACCGGCCCGTCGGCCGCCCAGGCCAGCGCCTCGAGGCTGACGAAGCGCGCGCCCTCGGCGCTGACCATCGGGGTGACCGCGGCGCCCTCGCGGCGCAGGGCCCGCACCAGGGCCGGCGCGCGGAAGGCGGCGATGCCCCCGGTGACCAGCAGCGCGACGCGCCTGCCCACGAGGCTGTCGCCGCGCAGATCGACCGCGTGGTCGCCGATCAGCGCGGTTTGGGGCGGGCCGAGGTCCCAGTGCGGGGCGGTCCAGCCGGGGCGGGGAGCGCCTGGGGGACCCCAGGGCGGGGCAGGGCGGGGCGTGCTCATCGGCCCTCCACGGGTGCGGGCGGGCCCTCGTCCCCCGCCGCGGCGCGGCGCGCCAGCAGGCCGCGCAGGGCCAGCCCCTCGCGCCACATCGCCAGCACGCCGAGCGTGGTCACCGGCACGAAGCTCACCGCCCAAAACACGACCGCGAAGGCCTTGGCCTCGGCCGGCGGCTGGCCCCACAGCGCCATCGTCTTCTCCATCGCCACGTGAAACACGCCGAAAAAGCCGGGTGCTTGGGGCAACGCGACGGTCAGCGCGATGGCCACCGCGGTGAAACAGGCCGCGCCGAAGGGCAGCGTGTTGCCAAAGGCTTGAAACAAGCACCAGATCGCCAGCGCGCCGTTGAGCCACAGCGTGACCGAGAGCGCGCCCGCGCGGGCGAGGGCGGAGGGATCGCGGCTGCTGCCGAGCCCGGAGAGAAAACCGTGCAGCGCCCGCTCCCCGCGCGCGGCCAGCGGACGGGGCAGGGCCGCGAGGAGGGGGCGCAGCAGGCCCTCGACCCGACCCGGCGCGCCCGACAGCGCGATCCCCGCGCTCAGCCCGCCCAGCGCGGCGAGGCCAGCGAGGCCGCCGTAGCGCTTGAGGTTGACGACCAGCTCTTGCTCTTCGCCGGGGGCCTCGGGCAGGCTCCAGGCCATCACCACCAGCAGCGAGCAGAGGCCAAACAGGTCGAAGACGCGCTCCAGCACGGCGGTCGCGACGACCGCAGAGAGCGGATGCCCGCTGCGGGCGCTGGCGACGAGGGGCTTGGCCAGCTCGCCGGCCCGCAGGGGCAGCAGCGTGTTCGCCGCCGCGCCGATGAGCTGGGCGGCGAAGAGGTCGACCGCCCGCGCGCCGGCCCCGAGCGGCCGGAGCAGCGCGGCCCACCGCAGCGCCCGCAGGCCGAACTCGCCGAGCAACAGCAGCGCCGCGAGCCCGACCCAGGGCAGGCGCAGGCCGGCCAGCGCGACAGAGAGGGCCTGCCAGTCGACGTCCTCGATGAACCACAGCGCGGCGGCGCCGCTCACGGTCAGCGGCAGGGCGAGCTGCAGCAGCCGCGAGCGCCGCGGCGGCGGCCCCGGGGTGGTCATGTGCGCGCCCTCCAGGGGCGACCATAGCGCAGGCGCGCGGCCCGTCGGCCCGGCCCGCCTCGACAGGGGGGGCCACCTGTGGTGGGATGCCGCCCGCGCGCCGCTCCGCCGGCGCCCCGCTCTTCCCCGCATCGCCTCATCGCCGCGCGCTCCGCCCGCGGCCCGGAGCCCCTCCCCGTGAGCACCCCGACCTCGGCCCGCCCCTCCCCGATGTTCCGCCCCGCCCCCTCCGCCACCTTTGATGTGGTCGGCGTCGGGAACGCCCTGGTGGACGCCCTCGTGCGCATGGAGGAGCGCGAGCTGCTCGGCCGCCTCGGCATCGCCCGGGGGCACTCGACCCCGGTCGACCACGACCGCTGGCAGTCGGTCTTCCACGAGATCCAGGTGCACGGCGTGAGCATCCGCTCGGGCGGCAGCGGCGCCAACTCGATCGCCACCCTCGGCTACATGGGCGCCCGCACGCTGTTCTGTGGGCAGGTGGGCGATGACCAGCTCGGCCGCCTCTACGCGAAGAGCATGGAGGAGGCCTGCGGCGGCCACGCGCTGCACTGGACCCGCAGCGCGAACACCGGCAAGTGCCTGAGCATCATCTCGACCGTCGACGCCGAGCGCACCATGCTCACCGATCTGGGCGCAGCGGTCGCTTTGCCCACGCTGGGCACCTTCGACGAGCAGATCCGCGCGGCGAACGTGCTGCACGTCGAGGGCTACCTGCTGCTCGGGGATCCGATGCTGTCGCGGGCCCAAGAGGCGATGGCCATCGCGGCCCAAGAAGAGATCATCGTCAGCCTCGACGTCTCGGACCCCTTCGTCGTGACGCTGACCCGCGACAAGATGGTCCCGATCCTCGAAGAGCTGGTCGACGTCGTCTTCATGAACGAAGAAGAGGCGCGCCGCTTGGTGCCCGAGGCCCAGAGCCCCGAGGCCGCGCTCGACTGGGTGGCCGCGCGGGTCGACACCGCGGTGCTCAAGCTCGGCGGGCGCGGCTCGATGGTCGCCCACAAGGGCCAGCGCGTCGCGGTGGGCGTGCATCCGGTCACCGCCGTCGACACCACCGGCGCGGGCGACTGCTACGCGGCGGGCTTCCTCTATGGCTACGTCCGCGGCTGGGATCCGGCGCGGGCCGCTGATCTCGCGGCGCGGGTCGCCGCGCTCGCGGTCGGCCAGGTCGGCGCGGTGGTGCAGGACCGCGAGGCCCTGGCCCGGGCCATCGCCGCAGCGCAGGGGGCCTGAGCCATGATCCGCCTCGCGCGCGCCATTGACGCCCAGGGTCGCTACTTCCTCGCCGAGGTGCTCGGCCTGGACGCCGATGGCATCCCCGGACCCGCCGCGGCCTTGCAGCCGGTGGTCGGCGACATGTTCGGCGAGCGCCGCCCGGCGGGCGCGCCGGTGCCCCTGGCCGGCGCCACCCTGCTGCCGCCGGTGGTGCCGTCGAAGGTGATCGGCATCGGCAGCAATTACCGCGACCACGCCGCCGAGATGGGCAAGCCGGTGCCCGAGGTGCCCAAGGTCTTCCTCAAGCCGAGCACCGCGATCATCGGCCCCGGCGCGGCCATCGAGCTGCCGCCGGGCACCGCCCGGGTCGACCACGAGGCCGAGCTGGCGGTGGTCATCGGCCGCCGCCTCTCCCGC
>JBJONS010000182.1:0-9778 GCA_046051725.1 Pseudomonadota bacterium
GCGGCGCGCTTGCCCCGCCGCGATCCACCGACTAAGAGCGCGGGCCCCGCATCCTCACCCCCAACTGGGGGACCGCGCCTTCGCTCAGCACTGAGCGCCCGCAACCCCGCGGGGAGCGTGACGGGCGGATGCAAGGGCCCCGGTGCGACCGCGATGGGACGCGGCCACTGAGTCGGCGTCGAGGTGGGCTCGAGCGCCGCGGTCTGTTCTCCCACCCGGTTTCCACCCGTCGCGGGCCCAGGGCCCCGACCCGAGGCATTCACTTCATGTCCAAGTCCAACGTGACCCTCGACGCCGACCTCGCCACCATCGGCGGCGAGGACTTCGCCGGCTTTTTCGACCAGTACCTCGAGCGCGAGAGCATCCGCGAGCAGAGCGTGGTCAGCGGCCGGGTCATCAACATCGAGGGTGACCGCGTCATCGTCGACGTCGGCTACAAGGCCGAGGGCGTCATCGCCGCCGCCGAGTTCCGCGACGAGGACGGCAACCTGACCATCGCCGTCGGCGACACGGTGGACGTCTACCTCGGCGCGATGAGCGAAGAAGAGGGCCAGCTGACCCTCTCCAAGCGCCGCGCCGACGAGATGAAGGCCTGGGAAGAGATCTCGAAGGCCTACGAGGCCGACCAGACCGTGCGTGGTCAGGTCACCAGCCGCGTCAAGGGCGGCCTGAACGTCGACATCGGCGTCAAGGCCTTCCTCCCCGGCAGCCAGGTCGACCTGCGCCCGGTCAAGAACCTCGAGAAGCTCATCGGTGAGACCCTCGACTTCAAGATCATCAAGTTCAACAAGCGCCGCGGCAACATCGTGCTGAGCCGCCGCGTCCTCCTCGAGGAGGAGCGCCTCCGCCAGCGCAAGGAGACCCTCAAGGATCTCCAGGTCGGCGTGGTCATGAAGGGCGTGGTCAAGAACATCACCGACTACGGCGCCTTCATCGATCTGGGCGGCATCGACGGCCTGCTGCACATCACCGACATGACCTACGGGCGCATCAACCACCCGTCCGAGATGGTCGAGGTCGGCCAGGCCCTCGAGGTCAAGATCCTCAAGTTCGACCCCGAGACCCAGCGCGTCAGCCTCGGCTACAAGCAGATCCGCCCCGATCCGTGGGAGGAGGTCGACCTCAAGTACCCCGTCGGCGCCATCGTCCGCGGCAAGGTCGTCTCGATGCCCGACTACGGCATCTTCGTCGAGCTCGAGGACGGCATCGAGGGTCTCGTCCACATCTCCGAGATGACCTGGAACAAGCGGGTCAAGCACCCCAGCAAGCTCGTCAACCTCAACGATCTCGTCGAGGCCAAGGTCATCGGCGTGGACGTCGAGAACAAGCGCATCAGCCTCAGCATGCGCGAGCTCGAGCAGAACCCCTGGGAGCTCGTCGAGGAGCGCTACCCCATCGGCTCGATCGTCCAGGGCAAGGTCCGGAACATCACCGACTTCGGCCTGTTCGTCGGCATCGAAGAGGGCATCGACGGCCTCGTGCACATCTCGGACATGTCTTGGTCGCAGCGCGTCAAGCACCCCTCCGAGATCTACAAGAAGGGTGACGACGTCGAGGCCGCGTCCTCAACATCGACAAGGTCAACGAGCGCTTCAGCCTCGGCATCAAGCAGCTGCGCGATGACCCCTGGTACAGCGTCCAGGCCCGCTACTTCCTCGGCCAGGTCGTCAAGGGCAAGGTCGTCTCCCGCACCGACTTCGGCGTCTTCGTCGAGATCGAGGAGGGCGTCGAGGGCCTCGTCCACATGTCCGAGCTGACCCAGACCGAGGGCGATTGGGCGACCAACTACCCCGACGGCAAAGAGGTCGTGGTCGAGGTGCGGCGCATCGACCCCCACGATCACAAGATCAGCCTGTCCGAGCGCGGCGCCGCCGAGCGCGGCGAGACCGAGGGCAGCGTCCAGGCCTACATGGCCAACCAGGGCGACGGCAGCAGCCGCCTCGGCGACGTGATGGGTGACCTCGGCCGCAAGCTGGCCCAGGCCGGCATCGGCCGCGGCAACCGCGACGAGTAAGCGCCTGGGGCCTCGGCCCTGACGCTGGCGCCGCCCCGGGGGGATCTCTCCCTCCGGGGCGGTCGCTGTTTTGGGCGCCCCGCGCGCCGCCTGTCGGTGGCCTCTGCTTCGGCCAGGACCGCGGCTTTGGCGTGCTGCAGACCCTTCTCCGCCTGCGGGCGGCCGATGCCCCCCCGGGTTAGCGGGCGTCTATCGGGCGCCTCCGCCCACCCGCTTTGGAGATCCCATGTTCCGCGAGCTGCCCGCTGCCGTGCCCCTTGAAGACGAGGTCCTCCGCTTCTGGGACGCGCAGGGCATCTTCCAAAAGAGCCTGCAGGCCGCCGCGGGGCGCCCCCGCTTCGTGTTCTACGAAGGGCCGCCGACCGCGAACGGCACGCCGCACAACGGGCACGTGCTCACCCGCGTGATCAAAGACCTGCTGCCTCGCTACAAGGCGATGCGCGGCTACCTCGTCGACCGCAAGGCCGGCTGGGACACCCACGGCCTGCCGGTCGAGATCGAGGTCGAGAAAGAGCTCGGCATGCGCGGCGGGGCCAACAGCCCCTTCGCCAACGCCCGCGAGGCGGTGCTGGCCTACGGGCTCGATAAGTTTGCCCAACGCTGCATTGAGTCGGTCTTCAAATACACCAACGAGTGGGAGACCCTGACCAAGCGGGTCGGCTTCTGGGTCGACCTCGACGACGCCTATGTGACCTACCACCGGTCCTATGTCGAGAGCGTGTGGTGGGCGCTGCACGTTCTTTTCGAGCGTGGCCTGCTGTACCAGGGCAAGAAGGTGGTCTGGTGGTGGCCCGAGGGCGGCACCGCGCTCAGCTCGGGCGAGGTGGGCGAGGGCTACCGCGACGTCGATGATCCCAGCGTCACCGTGCGCTTCCCGCTGGTCGACCGCCCCGAGGTCAGCGTGCTGGCGTGGACCACCACGCCCTGGACCCTGCCCAGCAACACGGCGCTGGCGGTCAACCCCAAGCACACCTACGCCGTCGCCCGGGTGGCGCGGCCTGGCGGCGCCGAGGGCGAGACCGAGCTGGTGCTGATGGCCGAGGCCCTGCTGCCGCAGGGTGCTGGGGTGCTCGAGCGGTACACCGGCCTCGAACTTGAGGGGATGCGCTACAGCGCGCCGTTCTCATGGGCGAGCCCCGAGGGCGGCGACGCCCACAAGGTGGTCTGCGGCCCCCACGTCGCCCTCGACCAGACCGGCGTGGTCCACACCGCCCCGGCCTACGGCGAGGACGACCACCGCCTCGCGCTCGACAAGGGCATCGGCATGCTCCAGCTCGTCGGCCCCGACGGGCGTTTTGGCGCCGAGGCGCCGGAGTGGGTGCGCGGCCTGCACTTCAAAGAGGCCGACAAGCACATCATCCGCGACCTGCGCGAGCGCGGCCTGCTGTTCAAGCACGAGAACATCCGCCACAGCTACCCCTTCTCGCCGCGATCCAAGGATGATCCCTTGATGCAGCTCGCCCGCCCGGGCTGGTTCATCAAGACCACCGCGTTCAAAGACGAGGCGCTGGCCAACAACGCGGCGGTCCACTGGCTGCCCGAGCACATCCGCGACGGCCGCTTTGGCGACTTCCTGCGCAACAACGTCGACTGGGCGCTGTCGCGCGAGCGCTTCTGGGGCACGCCCCTCCCCATCTGGACCTGCGCGGCCTGCGGGCAGCGCCAGTCCTTCCCGGGCGTGGCCGCGCTCAAGGCGGCCGGCGCGACCGGTTTTGACCCCACCGTCGACGAGCACCTCGCCGTTCACAAGCCCTGGGTCGACAAGGTCACCGTGCCCTGCGCGGCCTGCGGCGGCGTGATGGAGCGGGTGAGCGAGGTCATCGACTGCTGGTTCGACTCGGGCTGCATGCCCTTCGCCCAGTTCGGCTTCCCGCACCAAGGGGTCGACAAGTTCCGGCAGAGCTTCCCCGCCGACTTCATCTCTGAGGCGGTCGACCAGACCCGCGGCTGGTTCTACAGCCTGCTCATGATCTCGACGATGGTCTTCGACGAAGAGACCTGCCGGGCCTATGGCTTGGCCTATGACGCCGAGGCCCGCGGCCTGCCGCGCCCCTACCGCAATTGCGTGGTGCTCGGCCACGTCTGCGACATGGAGGGCAAGAAAGAGAGCAAGTCCTCGGGCAACTACACGAGCCCGGATCTGGTGCTCCGCGGCCGCATGAAGATGCGCGTGGTCGCTGATCCCGCGCTCAAGCCCGATGAGCTGGGCATGGGCAAGGCCGCCGTCCGCAGCATCGATCTGGGCGCCAAAGAGCGCCTGCGGATGACGGTCGGTGAGCTCGAAGAGGGCGGCCTGCACGTCACCCTCAAAGAGGGCCCGCACCGCGGCAAAGAGACGGTGGCGCTGCACCCCGACACGCTTGCGGCCATCGGCGGCCCCAAAGAAGTCTGGCTGCACGCCCCCTTTGAGCCGCCGGGCGCGGACGCCTTCCGTTGGTTGTTCTACGCGGCCAACGCGCCGTGGACCAACACCCGCCTGAGCCTGCGGGCCATCCGCGAGGGCCAGCGTGAGTTCCACATCCGGCTGGGCAACGTCTACAGCTTCTTCTCGATCTACGCGAACATCGCCGGCTTTGACCCCGCGCAGCACGCGGGCCGCAGCAGCGCGCACGTGCTCGACCGGTGGATCCGCGGCGAGCTCGACCAGCTCATCGTGGTGATGACCGAGCACCTCGACGGCTACCGCATCTACGAGGCGGCCCGCGCCCTCTCGGCCTTCGTCGACGGCCTGAGCAACTGGTACGTGCGGCGCTCCCGCGACCGCTTCTGGGGCGATGGCGAGGCCGCGCTCGACGCGCTGTCGACGCTCTATGGCGTGCTGCTCGAGATCTCGAAGCTCGCCGCGCCTTTTGTGCCGTTTATGGCCGAGGCGCTCTACCTGCGCCTCGGCGGGGCCGAGGCCGCCGGCGGCCAGCCCTCGGTGCACATGGAGCCCTGGCCCAGCCCGGGCGGCGCCGCCGACCCGGCGCTCAGCGAAGACATGGCCCTGCTGCGCGAGCTGGCCAGCCTCGGCTTGTCGGCGCGCGCCACGGTGGGCGTGAAGGTGCGCCAGCCGCTCCGGGCCGCCGAGGTCATGCTCGCCGACCCCGCCCGCGCCGAGCGGCTCGCCGCCCTCGTGCCGCTGCTGGTCGACGAGCTCAACGTGCGCGAGGTGCACTTCGGCGCCGAGGCCGCCCGCTTCGTCGACTTCAAGGTCAAGCCGAACTACCCCAACCTCGGCAAGCGCCTGGGCAAAGAGATGAAGACCTGCGCGGCTGCGCTCTCGGCCGCGGACCCCGCCGCGGTGCGGGCCGGCCTGCTGGCGGGGGGCTTCACGCTGACCCTCGACAGCGGCCCGGTCACGCTCAGCGAAGAGGACGTGGTGGTCGAGGTCGCCCCGCGGGCGGGCTTCAAGGCCGCCGGCTCGGCCGCGGCGGTGGTCGCGCTGCACGCCGATCTGGACGATGATCTGCGCGAAGAGGGCCTGTCGCGCGAGCTGGTCAACCGCATCGCCGGCGCGCGCAAGGACCTCGACCTCGGCTACACCGACCGGATCCGGGTCGGCCTGCGCTGCGGCGCCGCGGTGCGCGCGGCCGCCCGCCGCTTCGAGGCCCGCATCCGGTCCGAGACCCTGGCCGTGGCGCTGGACCTCGTCGACGATGAGCAGGCGCCCGCTGATCTCGACGGGCACCCCTTCTCCATGACCGTCGAGAAGGCCTGAGCCGGTGCCCGCGGCGCTGCCCGGCGAGCTCATCCGCACCCTGTCCTTCCACGGGGCCGTCGAGCTGCGCGCCGGGCTCGACGCGGCCGCGCCCGCCTTTGAGCGCGCCCAGCTCGCGCCCTTCGATGACCGCCTCGTGCTCTTCTTGCGGCCTGGCGGGCCGGTGCTCGCCGGACTCGCCCGGGACAGCGCGCTCGAGCTGCAGGCCCGCGACCCCGCGGGCACCTACAGCATGCGCCTGCTCGGGCGGGCGTGGCCGACGGTCTCAGTGGCCCGCGCGCCCAACCGCAGCGCGCTCGAGCCTTGGCTGCCCGAGGGCGGCGGCGGCCACGCCCTCATCTGCACCGACTACTACGTCGATCACATCGAGATGAGCCTCGGCGCGGGCGAGGCGCGGCAGCGCTTCTTCGGCCCGGTGCCCGGCGCGCCGCCGCCCCGGCGGGGCCTCGCCGCCGTGCGCTGGCTGCGGGTCGGCCTGTCTGGCGTGGGCGGGGTCGGCGCCGCGATCAGTGCGCTCGCCGCGTTTGTCTGGCTCGGCGTCCAGGGGGCCGAGTTCCCGGGCCGCCCCTTCGCCCTCACCGCCGCGGTGCTCACCGGCGCCGCGGGGGCGATCGGCGGGAAGAACGTCCAGCAGGCCATCGTCTACGCGAGCGCCGCCGCCGGGCGGGCGCCCCACAGCCTCGCCGCGCCGCTGCTCGACGCCGGCCTCGCCCCGCTGCGGGCGCGAGACGTCGGCCTCGCGCTGCTGGTCATGCACGTGCTCGGGCTGGCCGTCCTCGGCGCGGTCTGGTCGCCCGACCTCGCGCTGCTCACCCTCGGGGGGGCGCTGGCCTGGCTCAGCCTGCCGGCCGCGGCCCTCCACCACCTGTCGGCGGGCCGCGCCTCTGGCCCCAAGGAGCCCCGATGATCGTCCCGCTGCGCGGCAGCAGCCCCCGGGCCTTGGTGGCCGGGGTGCTGCTCATGTCGAGGGCCCGCCAGTTCGGGCAGCGCCTCGAGGTGCACATCGTCGGCGATCCGGGCGACATCAGCCCGGTCTACGGGCCGGCGGTGGTGATGAGCCCGGTCCTCGCCTCCTGCGGGGTCGGGCGGCGCCACGGCGGCAGCGGCCTCATCCTCGTCCCCGGTCCTGCCGACCTGCCCCTGATGACCTGCCTCGAGATCGACGGCTGCGGGCCTTGGTTCACCGTGGATCGCGCCGGGCGGGGCGAGGCGGCGGCGACCCGGGCCCTGCTGGCCCTGCGCCAAGACCCCGCGGGGGAGCGGCGTGCGCTCGGTGAGGCGGCGCTGCGGGCGCTGACCGGGCTCGGCCTGCCGGTCGAGGCCTCGCTGCTCGATCTGCTGTTCGGCGCGCCGACCTCGGCCTTGGAGCGGATCGCCCTGGCCCAGCGGGCCGCCGCCGGCCTCAGCGGCCGCAGCCGCGAGCCGCACGCGCTGGGCCTGCTCCACCCGGCGATCGACCCGCCCGATCCCCTCGCCGGGCCGCTCGACCTCGCCGCGCTGCAGGCCGCCGCGCACGATGGCGCCCTGGACGCTGTCCTGCACCGCCTGACCCCGACCGCGCGGGCCCCGGCCAAGGCCTGGGTCCAGCGCGCGCTCGCCGCCGCCTCCCCCGATCCGGCCGATCCGCTGGTCGTGCTCGCCGTCGCCCTGATCGAGCTGCTCGGGCCGCTGGCGGCCCTGCCGAGCGGGGTGCCGCTGCCGGCGGTGGGGGTGGGCGCCGACGCGGTGGCCCGGGGACTGTCGGCGGCCCTGGGCGCGACGGGGGAGGCGGCGCCGGCCCACGAGGGCCTGCTGTCGACCTTCCGCCTCTTTGGGGGGCGCTTCGTCGAGGACGCCCGCGGCGCCGTTGATCTCGAGGGTCAGCCCCCGCCGGTCGATCCGGTCGCGCGCTGGGCCTGGTTCGCCGCGCAGGCCAAGGCGGCGGCCACCGAGGCCGACCGGCTCTGGCGGCGGGTCATCGATCCCGAGTCGTGAGCGCCGGCGTCGCGCGCCAGCCCACCGACCCGGTCGCGCGTCCACAACAGCGCCCCGGCGCGGGCCGCCTTGACATCGGGGCCCCGCTGCCCGACCCTGCCCCTGAGCGGGGCGACCCCGCTGTCCTTGGAGTGGATGTGGCCCCGGCCGACGCCCGATCGCGACCCGCCG
This sequence comes from Pseudomonadota bacterium, assembly GCA_046051725.1. Lineage (GTDB taxonomy): Bacteria > Myxococcota_A > UBA796 > UBA796 > UBA2385 > JAEUKK01. The sequence continues at coordinate 7,860 of JBJONS010000182.1, forward strand.
CCGAGCGCCCCGCCGCTGCCCCCGAAGAGGAGGACAGCCGGAGCTGGGCCCGCCGTGGCCCGCCGCGGGGCGGGACGCCCCCCGACATCCTGTACCACGCGACCTCTGAGCGCCGGGTCCGCAAGCTGCAGGCCCGCGGCGCGCTCGAGGTGCGCGGCGGGCGCCCGGTCTACCTGAGCCGGCACGAGGGCCAGGCCTGGCACGTCGCGCACCGACAGGTCGAAGATCCGCTGGTGCTCTATGTGGACGTGAGCCGGGCCCAGCGCGACGGCTGCCGTTTTGAGCGCAACGGCCAGGGCCTCTGGCAGACCGAGGCGGTGCCGCTGCGCCACGTGCTCAACCTGCGGCCGGGCTTCGCCGAGCAGGTGAGCGCCGGAGGGATCCCGGTCTTCTTTGGGCCCGAGGGCCCCGAGCTGGCGCTGATCAAGGTGCAGCGCCGCAGCGGCATCACCTGGGAGGTCGCCAAGGGCAAGCTTGAGCAGGGCGAGAGCCCGGTGGTCGCCGCCGCCCGCGAGATCCAAGAAGAGATGGGCCGCGAGCTGCCGCTGCGCCCGATCGAGACCCTCGGCTACATCCGCTACGGTTTTCAGACCCCCGACGGGCAGCCGCGGCTCAAGACCCTGCACATGTACCTGTTCTCCACGCCCGAGCGCCTCACCGACTGGGCCCCGCCGGCCCGCGAGGGGGTGATGGAGGTCGGGTGGTTCGCCCCCGAGCTCGCCGCCCGCCTCGTGACCCACCGCAGCCTGCGCCCGCTGATGCGCCGGGTCTGCCAGCTGCTGCTGGGCTGAGGGGCGCGCGTCCTGGCGCGGACCCCCCGGTTAGCTTCGTGGTACCGGCCAGCGACCGGCCGAGGGGAGGGGAGATGCCAGCCGCCGCCGCCTGGTTCAAGGTCGCCACCGAGCGGCTGCTCGAGCAGGGCAGGCTGAGCCTCGGGCTCTTGCGCGACCCCGAGAGCGCGCCGCGGCGCGCCGAGCTGGCGGTCGTGGGCTTGGAGGGCGCGCGCTTCACCTTCGCGCTCGAAGACGCGCTGGCCGGCCTCGAGACCGCCCGCGCCGAGCAGCTGCGGCTGAGCGAGGCGCTCGAGGACGAGCGCGAGCAGGACCGCATCCTCGCTGACGAGGGCTTCCGCTGGCTCCAGCGCCTGCACGCCCGCGGGCGCTACGCGGCGGCCGGCGGCGCGGACCCCGGCGGTGAGCTGCCGGCGCGCCTCGGCTACCGCAGCCTGCCCCGCGCGCGCGGCGCTGGCGTCGAGGCCGAGCTGCTGCGGGTGCTGCCCGAGGTCGAGGCGCTGCTGCCCCGCTTGTTGCCCCACGGCGTCGATCAGGCCTTCCTCGACGAGGGGCTGCAGCTCGGGCGGGGCTTGGCCCGGGCCCGCCAGCGCACCGCCGATGTCCAGGCGCGGCGAAAAGACGCGACCGCCGCCGTCCGCGCAGGTGAAGAGGCCCTGTCCACCCTGCTCCGGCGGCTCGTGGCGGCCGACGAGGCCGCGAGCCTGGATCTCCCCGGGCGTCCGATCAGCTTCCCGCTGCGGCTGCTCGCCCCGCCGCGCAAGGGCGGCCTGCGGGCCGAGGGCTGAGCGGTCGCTCAGGCCCCGCCGACCGGGTTGATGTCCTGATCGCCGATGATCGCCTTGAGCGCGTCACCGCGAAAGATGTAGCCGACCTCGGTGTCGCCGCAGGTGAACCGCAGCCAGGTGTCGGCGTCGCCGCCCGCGCGGGCGCTGATGCTGTAGACGTCGACCGTGCCCTCGTCGATGTACGACGTGAGCACCTCGTCGAGGCTCTGCGCGTCGCTGACGCCCTCTTGGCGCACCCCGCGCATCAGCCGGGCGGCGATCTCGGGCGGCATCGACGCCGCGCCCGTGTAGGTCGCGACCCGGCGCACCGAGAGCGTGCGGCTGGCCAGCAGATCCATGG
>JBJONS010000183.1:0-22054 GCA_046051725.1 Pseudomonadota bacterium
TCTGAGACCAAAGAGCCGGGCGCGCACCTGAGCATCGACACCGACGCGCTCTCCTTCGGCGCCATCGCCGTCGGCGAGCAGGAACAGCAGCGCGCGACCGTGACCAACGACGGCGACGTGGCGCTCGAGGTGCTCAGCGCGAGCATCGTCGAGGGCAGCACCGCCGCCTTCTCGGCGGCGATCCAGGGCGAGCCCGCCCTCGAGCCCGGCGACACCGTCGACATCGTGCTGACCTTCACCCCCAACGAGGTCGGCGTGCAAGAGGGCCGGGTGCAGGTCCGGACCACGTGGGTCGACGAGCCGGCGTGGCTCATCCAGATCGACGGCGAGGGCACGGCGAGCGAAGAAGATCGCGACGAGGACGGCTTCTCCGAGGCCGACGGGGACTGCGACGACGGCAACGCCTTGATCAACCCGGCCGCGGTCGAGTCCTGCGACGGCGTCGACAACGACTGCGACGGCGTGGTCAGCATCGACGAGGCCGACGGCGACTACGACGGCTTCCGCGTCTGTGGCGGCGACTGCGACGACTTCGACCAGCGGGTGCACCCCGGCGCGCGCGAGATCTGCGACCTCAAAGACAGCGACTGCGACGGCGAGATCCCCGACGAGGCCGACGAGGACGGCGACTTCTACGCCATCTGCGACGGCGACTGCAACGACGCCGAGCCGCTGGTCTACCCCGACGCCGAAGAGGTCTGTGACCTGCTCGACAACGACTGCTCGGGTGGGGTGGACGACATCGACGCTGACTTTGACGGGCACTCGCCCTGCGACGGCGGCGGTGACTGCGACGACAACGACCCCGACGCCTACCCGGTGGTCGTCGACATCAACAGCACCGCCGGGGTGCCCGACGGCACCGCCGAGGCCCCGTTCGAGCAGATCGCCGACGCGCTCGCCTTCCTCGACCCGATCTGCCGGACCGTGGTCGTCGCCCCGGGGACCTACGTGGTCGACGTGGAGTGGACCGACCGCGGCTTGCAGATCAACGGCGCAGGCACCCGGCCCGAAGACGTCGTGCTGACCACCGACGCGACCGCGCCGGACCGCCTGTTCTACGTCTACGACGGCGCGGCGCTGACCCTGGTCAACCTCACCCTGCTCGACGGCAACGGCGCGGGCGACGGCGGCGCCGTCCGGGCCAACAACGCCGACCTCACGCTCGAGGGCGTGCTGTTGCGCGACAACCGCAGCTCGGGCGACGGGGGCGCCGTGGCGGTCTCGGGTGGGCGGCTCACGGTGCTGCGCTCGGTGTTCACGGGGAACATCGCCGAGGACGACGGCGGCGGCGTCTCGGTGTTCTCCGGCGAGCTGTTCGACCAGGGCAACGTCTACACGCTCAACCAGGCGCAGCGCGGCGCGGGGCTGCTCGTCGAGAACTCGCAGGTCGACATGCGCGGCAGCCGCTTCCAAGAGAACCAGGCCCAGGACGCCGGCGGCGGCCTCGCGGTCGTCGACGGCAGCGCCCTGTTCGTCGAGGGCAACATCTTCTGGCTCAACCAGGTGACCGCCGGCAACGGCGGCGGCATGCACATCAGCGAGGTCGACCTCGAGGACGGCGTCGTCCGCAACAACGTGCTGTCGTACAACCAGGCGAGCGGCCAGGGCGGCGGCGTCCTCATCGGCGGCAACCGCGCGCAGTTCGTGTTCGCCAACAACACGCTGGTGGCGAACAACGGGGCGCGCGAGGGCGGCGGCATCGACGTCGACGCCTTTGACGCCACAGGCCTCTACGTCTGGAGCAACCTGCTCGCCTGGACCACCGGGCCGGCCGGCGTGCGGGCCCGGGACGGCAGCGACGCGAACGTGGCCTTCAACACCGCCTTCGCGACCTCGTCGGGCACGGGCTTCGACCTGCGCCGCGCCGAGGACGGCGGCAGCAACACGACCGACAACCCCGTGTTCAACGACTTCTCGGACGACGATGACCCGTCCAACGACGACCTGGGGCTGCAGGTCACCTCGCCGGTGCGCGACAGCGGCCCGGCGGTGGGCGAGGGCCCGCCGGCCTACACCGAGTGGCCCGACCCGGACGGCAGCCGCAACGACCGCGGCATGACCGGCGGCCCGGGGGCCCGCTGATGATCGCCACCATGCTGCTGCTGGCGTCGGCCCAGGCGGGCGTCTACGAAGTGGGCCCCGGCGACGACCTCGCCAACCTGCTGTCCGGCCTCGTGCCCGGCGACGAGGTCATCTTCGGCGACGGCGTCTACGAGCTGACCAGCGAGCTGGGCATCGCCGACCACGCCGGCGACCCCGCCACGCCCACCCGGCTGCGGGCCGCCGACGGCGCGACCCCGGTGCTCCAGCTGCGCGCCGCCGAGGACAGCTACCCCGGCGCAGTCCTCCGCCTGACCAACGTGAAGGGCGTCGAGCTGCGCGGCCTCGTGCTCCTCGGCGACAGCACCTACGCCGACGAGGGCGACTACTACGGCCTCTACGTCGGCGAGAGCACCGATGTGGTCATCGAAGACGTCGAGATCGGACAGACCGTGCGGGCGGCGCTGCGGGTCGACGGCCTGTCCTCGAACATCACCGCGGTGGGGCTGCACCTGCACGATGTGCGCAGCGGCAGCGCCCTGCGGGTGGGCTGCTCAGACGGCAGCTGCTTCACCACCGGCCTCAGCGTGTCGCTCTCGCAGATCCACGACATCGGCCCCGACGGCTACGCCATCGAGCTCTATGCAGGCACCCAGGGCAGCCTCGTCGCTGACACCGTCATCTACGACACCCAGGGCCGAGGGGTCTACCTCGGCTCGACCGCCCAGGGCGCGCAGAACCAGTTCGAGGGCAACGCGATCTGGAACACCGCGCAGCACGCCGTGCTCATCGAAGGCAGCGCGCGGGTGCGCAACAACGTGGTCTTCAACGGCGGCGAGGGGGGCATCCTGACCCGGGACCCCGGCCTCGAGACCTTCACCGACATCATCATCAGCCACAACACCGTGGTGAACACGCTGGGCTGGGCGGCGGACCTGCAGGGCTGGGTCGGCGCCACCGGCATGGTCCTGGCCAACAACGCGCTGTGCAACCCGCTCGGCTACGGCGTGACGATGGACACGCTGTCGCCGACCGGCGACGACCTGCCGACCCCCGGGTTCGTCCGCAACAACATCGCCTGCGGGCTGGTCGAGGGCCCCGACCCGCTGGAGCCCGAGGTGCTGCCCGGCGGCGGCTACACCGACTTCCTCAACGCCGAGATCTGGGACTTCTACCCGACCGTCGAGAGCACCCTGGTCGACGCCGGAGACACCAGCGCCGACGCCTGGATCCCCGAGCTCGACTTCAACGGCGTGCAGCGGGACGGCGACGGCCCCGACGTCGGCGCCTACGAGTGGGACGGCGAGGTGAACCCCGGCTGGGCGATCCAAGAGGACTTCAAGGACCCGAGCCTCGACGCCCCCGAGAAGATCGACGGGGCGGTCAGCTCGGGCTGCTGCAGCGACGAGGGCAGCGAGGCCGGGCTGCTGTTCCTGCTGCCGGTGCTCGGCCTGTCCCGCGTCCGTCGGCGCCGCTGAGGGGCAGAGCGCCAAGCGTCCGCGGCCCAGACCGGCGCGGTCGCCTCAGGCCGCGGCCGGCGCGCCGTCGACCGCGGCGGGCGCTTCGCCGCTGCGCAGGGCGAGCAGCCCCCGCCGCACGAAGACCCGGGCCATGTGGCGGCGCCACGCGCTGTCGCCGTGCACCGAGCCCTGGGGCCGCGTGCTCTTGAAGGCCTGCTCGGCGATGGCGGCGATCACCTCGTCGCTCAGCGGCCCGCCGATGAAGGCGTCGATCCCGCCCAGCGCCTTGGGCTGGGGGCTGACCGCGCCGATGACGATGCGCAGCGCGTCAATCTGGGCCGACGGCCCCTCGCCGCTCAGGCTGCCCCAGATGGCGACGCCGAGCTGGGGGAAGTCGATGGCGCCGCGGGTCCGCAGCTTCTGGTAGCTGCCGCGGGCGCCGTTCGGCTGGACCGGGACGATGACATGGGTGAGCAGCTCGCCTGCGCTGAGCTTGAGGTGATCCATGCCATTGAACTTAAAGAGGTCGTTGAGATCGAGCTCACGCGCGCCCGCCGGACCGAGCAGCCGGATGCGCGCGCCCAACGCCATCAGCGCCGGCACCGTGTCGCTCGACTGCGTCGCCACGCAGGTCTTGGGGCCGCCGACCACGTGGCACCAGGTGCCCTCGGCCTTGAGGCAGTAGCCGAGGCTTTTGCGCCAGAACTCGGTCTGGTTGTAGAACAGGCAGCGGGTGTCGAGCAGCACGTTGCCGCCGATGGTGCCCATGTTGCGCAGCTGCGGCCCGGCCACCGCGCCGGCGGCGGTCGCCAGCAGCGGCAGCGCAGACATCTGCGCCAGCGCCGAGAGGGTCGTGCCCGCACCGATCTCGTGGGCATCGCCCACCTGCGCCCAGCCTTTGGGCAGGGCGTCGCCGACGCCCACCAGGGTCCGGGCCTGCACGATGCGGTGCTTGAGGTTGGGCAGCAGATCGGTGCCCCCGGCGATGTAGGCGCTGTCGGGCTGCGCGTGCCAGAGCGCGACCGCGTCCGCGGGGTCCGTCGCCCGCACGAATTCGAAACCGTCCATCCGCAGCATGAGGACCCCCTTGCCGGCGCCGATGCTAACCTGACCGACCCGCCCGCGGCCGCCGCCGCGCCCACCGCCCCCGCGAGCCCCGCATGTCCCCTCCCCTCCCGGGCCCCTACGCGGCCACCCACTCCGGCCCCTTCCACGCCGACGACGTGCTGGCCTGGGGCCTGCTGCGCGCCTTCGCGCCCTTCACCCTCCCCCTGGTCCGCACCCGGGACGAGGCCGTGATCGCCGACGCAGTCGTCGTCTTCGACGTCGGCGCGGTCTATGATCCGCGCGCCCTGCGCTTCGACCACCACCAGCACAGCTACACCGGCCCCTGGTCGTCGGCCGGCATGGTGCTCGACTGGCTGCGGTCGGCGGGCCACATCGCCGATCCCCTCGCCGCGCTGCTTCGCGAGAACATCGTCGATTACGTCGATGACGTCGACAATGGCCGCCGCGAGACCGACCCGGCGGTCCCCTGCTTCGCCCGCATCGTCGACGCGCTCAACCGCGGGCGGCGCAGCGCCGCCGACTACGACGCGGCCTTCGACGAGGCGGCGGCGTTGGCGCTGCAGATCGTGCGCGGGGTCGCCGCTGACCACGCCGAGCGCGAGGCCGCCCGGGCGGTGGTCGAGGCGGCGATGGACACCGCCGCGGCGAGCGGCTCCAACTACGTGCTGCTGCCCGAGTACGTGCGCTGGAAGCCGGCCTACTACGCCCATGGCGGCGAGCTGCACCCCACCGTCTGGCTGCTGCACCCCGGCATGGACGGCTCGTGGCGGGCCCTGGCCATCCCCCCGCACGAGGCCAGCTTCGCCCAAAAGCGCAGCTTCCCCGCGGCCTGGGCCGGCCTGACCGACGAGGCCCTCGCGGCGGTCACCGGCGTGCCGGGCAGCCGCTTCTGCCACAAGAACCTGTTCATCGCCGTCTTCGACGACTTCGAGGCCCTGGTCGCCGCGATGGGCGGGGCGGGCCTGCTCGAGGGCCCGGCCCCGGCGCGCCCCGCTTAGGCCGGCGCGGCGGCGGACTGCGCGCGAATGGCCGCCAGCACGCGATCCGGGGTGAAGGGCAGCGTCCGCAGCCGCACCCCGACCGCGTCCCAGATCGCGTTGGCGATGGCCGGGATGATCGGGTGGAGCGGGCCCTCGCCGGCCTCTTTGGCGCCGTAGGGGCCGCCGGGATCGATGGTCTCGATGATCTTCGTGAAGATCGCCGGGGTCTCGATGCTGGTCGGGATGCGGTAGTCGAGCAGGTTCGGCCCGGTGTGCAGGCCGCGCTCGTCGAAGGTCTGGGCCTCCATCAAGGCCTCGGCGTAGCCCATGTACACGCTGCCCTCGACCTGCCCCTCGACCATCACCGGGTTGATGGCCCGGCCGCAGTCGTGGGCGACCCAGACGTTGAGGACCTTGACCACGCCGGTCTCGACGTCGACCTCGACCTCGGCGACGTGGGCGGTGGTGCTGTAGGCGGGCGAGGCGCCGATGGTCCCGCCCCGGTAGGCGCCGCCGACCTTGCGGGTGCGGTAGCCGCCGCTGGACGCCAGCGGCGTGCCGGCGCGGGCCTCGGCGAGCTGCAGCACGGCCTTGGTGTCCATCTGGCGGCCGCTGTCGGCCTTGTCGAACCAGAAGCCCAGGCTTTTTCCGACCTGATCGGCGGGGATCTCCCAGTGGGCGGCCAGGGCGGCCCGCATGTCGGCGCCCATGGCCCGAGCCGCCTCTTGTGCGGCGGTGCCAACCATGTAGGTCACCCGGCTCGAGTAGGCGCCCAGATCCACCGGGGTCAGCTCGGTGTCGGCGGAGTGCACCGCCACGTCGTCGGGCAGGATGCCGGTCTCTTCGGCGACGACGTAGGCGAGCATGCCGTCGCTGCCCTGGCCGATGTCGCTCGCGCCGCACAGCACGGTGATCCGACCGGAGCGATCCGCGAGCAGCTGCACCCCGCTCTGCGGCATCTCGTTGGGGTAGATCGGGTAGGCCGTGCCCGAGATGTACATCGAGCAGGCGACCCCGAGCCCGCGGCCCACCGGCTGCTGGCCCCAGCGCCCCTTCCAGCCGCTGGCCCGCTCGACGGCGTCGAGGCAGGCCGAGAGGCCGGTGCTCGGCACGAGCTGGCCGTTGACCGTGCGCTCTCCGCTCTGCATCGCGTTCTTGCGGCGGATGTCCATCGGGTCCATGCCGAGCTTCTCGGCCAGCTCGTCGAGACCGCACTCAAAAGCGAAGCGGGGCTGCACCGAGCCGTGCCCCCGCTTGGGGCCGCAGCAGGGCTTGTTCGTGTAGAAGCGCCGGGCGCGGAAGTGGTAGTGATCCATCCGGACCGGACCGGTCAAGATCTGACCAGCGTAGTAGCTCGTGATCATGCCGAAGCTGTGGTAGCCGCCGCCATCGATGCGGATGTCGTTGTCGACGGCCAGCAGGCGCCCCTCGGCGTCCGCGCCCATGCGCAGCTTCATCTCCATGGGGTGGCGGCCACGGTGGCTGTAGAAGACCTCTTCGCGCGTGTAGAGGATCTTCACGGGCCGGCCGGCCTTGCGCGACAGCCAGGCGGCGCAGAACTCGAGGTCGAAGGGCTCGGACTTGCCACCGAAGGCCCCGCCCAGCGCCGGCTGGATGACCCGGATCTCGCTGGTCGGCACGCCGAGCACCTTGCCGAGCTCGCGGTGCAGGTAGTGGGGCACCTGGGTGCTGCTCCAGACCGTGAGCTTGCCGTCGGGGGACCAACGGGCGACCGCGCAGTGCGGCTCGATCGCCGCGTGCGTGTTGCCCTCGTAGAAGTAGGTCGCGCCGTGGGTCACCGCGGCGCTGGCCAGCGCCGGCTCGACCTCACCGAAGGCGAGATCGACGTCCTTGCACAGGTTGTCGACCCGCGGGCGGCCCTTCCAGTCGCGGTCGTGCACCAGCGAGGTCGCGGCCTCAGCGGCGTCGAGATCGAGCACCGGCGGCAAGATCTCGTAGTCGACCTCGATCAGATCGCAGGCGCGGATCGCCGTCTCTTCGTCGATCGCCGCGACCGCGGCCACCCCGTCGCCGACATAGCGCACCTTGTCGATGCACAGCACGTTCTCGTCGGGGGTCCACGGGATGACGCAGAAGGTCTCGGGGAGCTCGGACCCGGTCATCACCGCGAAGACGCCGGGCAAGGCCGCGGCGGCCCGGGTGTCGATGCGCCGGATGCGGGCGTGGGGGTGCGGCGAGCGGAGGATGCGCCCGTGCGCCATGCGGGGGAGGCTGATGTCGTCGGCGTAGATGGCGGCGCCGGTGGCCTTGTGGATGGAGTCGGCCTTGCGCCCGCGGGCGCCGAGCACCAAAAAGCCCTCGGCTGGCGGACCGTAGGCCACGGGGGTGCGCAGCTCGGGTGTGCTCAGATCGGCGTGCCCGCCGAGATCTTTGGCGGCGAGCTGCACCGCCTCGATGATCTTGGTGTAGCCGGTGCAGCGGCAGAGGTTGCCCGAGAGCGCGGCGCGGATCTCGGGCACCGAGGGGTCGGGGTTGCGCGAGAGCAGCGCGTGGGCCGAGCAGATCATGCCGGGCTGACAGAAGCCGCACTGCAGCGCGCCGGCGATGTCGAAGGCGCGCCCGACCCGGATCGGCAGGCCCTCGATCGTGGTGACCGCCTTGTCCCCCACCGTCGCCGCCAAGGTGCAGCAGCTCAGCACCGGCTGCCCGTCGACGAGCACCGTGCAGGCCCCGCAGTCGCCCTTGTCGCAGCCCTGCTTGGTGCCGGTGAGGCCGAGCTTGTAGCGGAGGACCTCGAGCAGGGTCCAGGTCGACGGCGCGGCGACCTCGACCTGCTCGCCGTTGACCTGCAGGGAGAGGAGGCGCTGCGGGCGGCGGGCGGCGGGCGAGGTGGGGGCGGCGGGCTGGGTCACGGGGCCTCCAGGGCGGGCCCTCCGGCTAACGCGGGCGGCCGGCGGGCTCCGCGCCGCGCCGTTAGGTCCCTCCCTGAGCGGCGCCCGCCTCCCCGGTGCGGCGGCCCTCGGAGAGCCATGCGCGCCGCCCACTCCGTCCTCCTCGGGCTGCTCCTCGTCCTCGGCGCCGCTCCGGCCGCGGCAAAAAAGAAGCCCGAGGCCAGCGCCGCGGGCCCGGCCGCCGCGCCGCTGTTTCTCGAGCCGCAGCCGACCACGACCGGGACCATCCGTGTCGTCGGCGCCGACGGCGCGGCCCGCAGCGCGCCCGCCCGGGTGAAGGTGATCCAGCAGAGCCCGCTGCGGGTCGAGCTCGAGGACTTCGACAAGGCCGAGGTCTTCGAGATCTGCGTGCAAGAGGGCACCCCCGTGACCTTCTGCGCCGCCGCCGACTCGATGGGCGACACCGGCACCTTCGCCCGCGAGGGCGACCGCCTGCGCGCCGAGCTGCGCCGCCCGCGCCCCGACGGCACCACCCAAAAGCTGCGGGTGGTGGTGCAGACCGCGCCGAGCCCCGCGCCCCGCCCGGCGGCCTGGCTCCAGCCCGGCACGACGCTGTTCTTCGGCCGCGCCTACGACGACAAGCCGGTCACCAAGGTCGTCCCGATGGCCCTGACGGTGCGGATGGCTGAGGCCTCAGACGGCAGCCGGGTCTTCTCGTGGACCGCCGACGTCGACCCCCAGCGCGAGACCGAGATCTTGCAGCAGCGGAGCGTCTCGGGCCGCCGCATCGTCAAGCCGCAGGTGGCCGCCGCCGGCGAGCGCCACTCGGACGCCTTTAGCCTCGGCGCCGACGTCCCCGAGGACGCCGGCTCGTTGTTCCTGTCCAAGGCCGTCTTCGCCAACCTCAAGAAGTACAGCGGGGCGACCTTCGCCGACGCCGACGTGCCGGGCGGCAGCGTGCTGGTCAAGACCGGCGAGGTGGACGTCGTGGTCCAGGTCGACGACGAGCTCTGGACCATCCACGCCCTGGTCGCCAGCCTGGCCAACGGCGCCGGGATCTACGTCATCGCCGATGATCCTGAAGCGCCGCTGATCTTGTCGGCCACCCGGCCCGGCCAGCGGGTGCGGCTGATGGCGATGGCCCGCCCGGCCCGCTGAGCCGCCAGCCCTGCGCGGGGCCCAGGCTCAGTGGGCGCCGATGATCCCGCGCCAGAGCTGACGGCGGGCGAGCAGCTCGACCGCTTCGACCTCGACCCGGCCCCGGGCGCCCTCTTCGCGCAAGATCTCGATGGCCCGCTCGGGCGGCATGCCCGGCTTGTAGGGGCGGTCCCCGGCGGTCAGCGCATCGAAGATGTCGGCGATGGTCATCAGGCGGGCGCCCAAGGGGATCTCGGGAGCAGAGAGCCCCCGGGGATAGCCGGTCCCGTCGAGCTTCTCGTGGTGGCAGTAGGCGAGGTCGGGCACCCGGGCCAGCTCGCGGGTCCAGGGGATCGCCCGCAGGAATTCGTAGGTGTGCGTGACGTGCTGCTCGATCTCGCGGCGCTCGTCGGGATCGAGGCTGCCCAGCGGGATGCACAGCCGCTGCAGCTCGCGGGGGTGCAGCAGGGCCTGCCCCTCGAGCGTGGCCTCCCAGCGCGCGCCGATGGCCTGCAGCCGCTCGAGCTCCGCGGCGGTCGGCCGCACGCTCGGCTGGTTGAGGCGCCGCACCAGCGCCAGATCGTCGACGAGGTGGCGCAGGCGCAGCTCGGCCTCGTCGCCTGGACCGCCGGCCCGGGCCTGCTCGAGCAAGACCTGGAGGCGCGCCACCCGAAAGCGCCCCTCGATGCTCTCCATCTCCCAGGTGTAGAGCTTGTGGGACTTCAGCAGCACCTGCTCGCGCACCCCGACCTTGCCAAAGTCGTGGAGCATCGCCGCGTAGTGGATCTCGGTCAGCTCGCGCTCGCTGAAGCGGATCGACCGGTAGGGCCCGGTGCTCGCGGTGTCCACCGCGCGGGCGAGCTCGGTGGTCAGGGCCGCGACCCGGTGCGAGTGGCCGCCGGTGGTCGGATCCCGGGCCTCGATCGCCGTCACGGCCGCGTCGACGAAGCCCTCGAACAGGTTGCGGATCTCGCGGTAGAGCCGGTAGTTCTCGAGGGCCACCGCCGCCTGGCTGGCGATGCTGCCGGCCAGCGCGCAGTCGAGCTCTGAGAAGGCCTCCACCGCGTCAAAGCTGGCCAGCGGCACGCCGGGGTCGGCCTTGCGGTTGACGAGGCCGATGACCCCCATGACCTCGCCGCTGCGGTCCTTCATCGGCACGACCAGCATGCTGCGGGTGCGGTAGCCGGTCTCGTCGTCGAACTGGCGGTTGGGCTGGTAGGGCAGCCCAGGCTCGAGATCGTAGACGTCGGGCAGGTTCAGGGCCTCGCCACGGGCGGCCACGAAGCCCGCCAAGCTCGACTCGTTGAGGGGGAGCTCGAGGCGGTTGGCCCGGAACGGGATCGTGTCGTTCTGGCTGCAGACGAAGCGGAGCTTGGCGCCCTCGACCAAGTAGATGCTGCCGCCGTCGGCGCCGAGCACCCGGCGCATCCGGGTCAACAGGGTGTCGAGCAGGGCGCTCTGGCTGGTCTGGGCCGAGAGCGCGTAGCCGATCTCGTTGAGCACGCGGATCGTGTCGCGCTCGACGTCGAGGCGCCGGCTGAGCCGCTCGACCTCGACGAGGTTGCGCAGGGCCCGGCGCATGCGCCAGCGGACCTCATGCGGCGGGATCACCTCCCAGCACTCCAAGTCGAGGCGCGGGCAGATCGCGATGACCCGCGGCCCGAGGCGCGCGGTGGCCGCGTTGGCGTGCAGATCAACGACCACCAGCCGGTGGAGCAGCTCGGCCGGGTCGGGGTTGCTGCCCGCCCGCACGAACTCGGCGCCCGCCGCCCGGGCCGCGTCCCGCACCGCGCTGAGGTGCGGGCTGTCGGGCGGCAGCAGGGTCACCTCGACGCGCTCCGCCCGCGCGCCTGGCGCGGCCGAGGTCGGGGCGAGGTCCGCGCGGCTCATGGGGCTCCTGCGGGGGGCGCGCCGGGCGGGGCCACGGCGGAGGCCGCGCCCCCACGCGCTCCCTTCCTCTACACCCGCGGCGCGGGCCCTCGCCAGCGGGGCCCTGGACCACCGCCCTGCGGCCGGCGGCGCGCCGGGAGCGGTCCGCGCGGCAGCGGGGCGGATTAGCGGCGCGGGCCACCCCTGCCCGGAGCTCCGATGGCCAGCGACCCCGCCCTCGCCCCCACCCGGCCCTCCTTCGCGCTGCTGCTCGCGGCCGGCCTCGGCACCCGCATGCGCTCGCCGCTCGCCAAGGTGCTCCACCCCGCGCTGGGCCGCCCCTTGGTGACCTGGGCCGTGGACGCCGCCCGCGCCGCCGCGCTGCTGCCGGTCGTCGTCGTGAACCACCAAGAGGACGCCGTACGCGCCGCCCTCGCCGACCGGGGCTGCCGCTTCGCCCGCCAAGAGGCCCCGCGGGGCACCGGCGACGCGGTGGCCAGCGGCCTGCAGGCCATCGACGAGGATGGCGTCGTGGTGGTCCTCTGCGGCGACGGGCCCCTGATCCGGGCCGAGACCTTGCGCGGGCTCTGCGCCGCCCACGCGGCGGGCGGGCGGCCCGTGACCGTGCTCACGATGCGCCTCGCCGCCCCCGGCGCCTACGGGCGCATCGTCCGCGACGGCGAGGGGCGGGTGCTGCGCATCGTCGAGGCAGGCGAGGCGAGCCCGCAAGAGCTGGCGATCACCGAGGTGAACACCGGGATCTACGCGCTGGACATCGCCTGGCTGCGCGCCACGCTGCCCGGCCTGCGGCCGCACCCGCCCAAGGGCGAGCTCTACCTGACCGACGTGGTCGAGCGGGCCGCCGCCGAGGGCGGGGCCCACGGCCTGCTGCTCGACGACGCGCGCGAGGCGATGGGGGTCAACGACCGCGCCCAGCTGGCCGAGGCCGAGGGCATCCTGCAAGAGCGGGTGCTGCGCGCGTGGATGGAGGCCGGGGTCGGCGTCGAGGCGCCGGCGAGCGTGACCGTCGAAGCCGAGGTCGAGCTCGGCCCCGACGCGGCGATTGAGCGCGGCGCCGTGCTGCGGGGACGCACCCGGGTCGGCGCGGGCGCACGGGTCGGCGCCTACAGCGTGCTGGTCGACGCAGAGCTCGAGCCCGGCGCCCAGGTGCTGCCCCACTGCGCGCTCGAGTCCTGCACGGTGGCGTCGGGGGCCAGCGTCGGGCCCTTCGCCCGGCTGCGGCCCGAAGCGCGCGTCGAAGAGGGCGCAAAGGTCGGCAACTTCGTCGAGATCAAGAAGGCGCGCATCGCGCCGGGCGCCAAGGTGCCCCACCTCTCGTATGTCGGCGACGCCACCGTCGGCGCGGGCGCCAACATCGGCGCCGGCACCATCACCTGCAACTACGACGGCGTGTTCAAGCACCACACCGAGATCGGCCCGGGCGCGTTCATCGGCAGCAACAGCGCGCTGGTCGCGCCGGTTCGGGTGGGCGCCGGCGCGCTGGTCGGCGCGGGCTCGGTCATCACCAAGGACGTGCCCGACGACGCCGTGGCCCTGACCCGCGCGAAGCAAGAGCACTGGCCCGACGCCGCCCGCCGCCTGCGCGAGCGGAAGCTGGCCGAGAAGGCCCGCCGCGGGGGCGCGACCCCGCCGAAGCACTGAACAAACAGGCGGAGCGCTGGCCGACAATCCGACACCAACCCCCTCTTTTTGTCCTGGTCAGACCCATCCCCCCTGGATAGACCGCGGGCTCGGAGGTGCCGGTGTCCACCCTGCTCGACGGCCTCAACCCCATGCAGCGGGCCGCCGCTGCCGTGATCGACGGCGCGGTGCTGGTCCTCGCCGGCGCGGGCTCGGGCAAGACCCGGGTGCTCACCCGCCGCATCGCCCACCTCGTCGAGCAGGGGGTGCCGCCCTGGCGCATCCTCAGCGTGACCTTCACCAACAAGGCCGCCGCCGAGATGAAAGAGCGGGTCGCCCACCTCATCCCCGACCCCGACAAGGCGCGGCGGGTGATGGTGAGCACCTTCCACAGCTCATGCGTGCGTTTTCTGCGCGAAGACATCGACAAGCTTGGCTACACCAAGCAGTTCACCATCTTCGACGACGACGACCAACGCTCGCTGATGAAGCAGCTCGCCGAAGAGCAGGGCGTCGGCAAGTCGGTGAACCTCTACGAGGTGCGCTCGGCGATTGATCGCGCCAAGAACAGCATGATCAGCCCCGAGCAGATGGCGGCCGACGAGACCCGCAACCCCGGCGACCCGACGCCGAAGCTGTACGCCGCCTACCAGCAGCGCCTCCGCGCAGCGAACGCGGTCGACTTCAACGACATCATCAACCTGGTGGTCCAGCTCTGGGAAGAGCACCCCGATGTGCTCGCCAAGTACCGCCAGCGCTACCAGTACCTGCTGGTCGACGAGTACCAAGACACCAACCGGGCCCAGTACCGCCTCATCGAGCTGCTGACTGGCCCGCCGGGCGGCACCGGCAACGTGATGGTCGTCGGCGACGACGACCAGAGCATCTACGGCTTCCGCGGCGCCGACATCCGCAACATCCTCGACTTCCGCGCGACCTTCCCCGACGCCCAGATCATCCGGCTCGAGCAGAACTACCGCTCCCGCGGGAACATCCTGCGGGCCGCCAACGCCGTGGTGAAGAACAACCGCGAGCGCATGGACAAGACGCTGTGGACCGAGCAAGACCCCGGCGAGCCGATCGCCCTGCTGGTCGGCCAAGACGAGCCCGAAGAGGCCGAGCTCATCAAAGAGCGCATGCAGCGCTTCGCCCGCGACGGCCGCCGCTGGGGCGAGATGGCGGTGATCTACCGCACCAACGCCGCGTCCCGCGCCTTTGAGCAGGCCTTGACCCTGGCCCGCATCCCGCATGTGCTGGTCGGGGCCAAGAAGTTCTACGAGCGCAAAGAGGTCAAAGACCTCATCGCCTACCTCAAGCTGCTGCTCAACCCCGCCGACCCGATGGCCTTTGAGCGGGTGGTCAACACGCCCCGGCGCGGCGTGGGCCCCAAGCTGATGGACGACCTGCGCGCCCAAGCCGAGCGCGACGGCGTGCCGCTGCTCGAGGCCGCGCGCCGGCTGTCGCTGGGCAGCGGGCGGGGCACCGCCGGGCTGCGCGCCTTCATCGAGCTGATGGACAGCATGCGCGACGCCATGCTGCTCGTGCAGCCCAGCGCCTTGGTCCAGATGGTGCTGCGCGAGGGCGGCTACGCGGCCTACCTGCGCGACGACGAGCCGGATCGCGCCGAAGATCGGCTGCGCAACGTCGATGAGCTGATGACCGCCATCGCGGCCGAGGCCGACGCGGCCTTCGTGCCCGGCAGCCAAGACCCGCTCGAGCGGCTGCAGGCCTTCCTCGATCAGGCCTCGCTGGCCGGCCAAGCCGACGAGCTGCCCGACGAAGACGGCCGGGGCAAGGTCACCCTGCTCACCGCCCACCTCGCCAAGGGCCTCGAGTACCCGATCGTCTTCGTGGTCGGCATGCAAGAGGGCGGCTTCCCGCACTACCGGGCGCGCGAGTCCGAGAAGGACATCGAAGAGGAGCGCCGGCTGGTCTACGTCGCCTTCACCCGGGCGATGGAGCACCTCACGCTCAGCCGCGCCCGCCGCCGGCTGGTGATGGGCCGGGGCTTCGAGGCGGTCGAGCCCTCGCGCTTCCTCCACGAGGTGCCCCGCGACCTGCTGCGCCTCGCCGGCGACCTCGGCCTCGCCCGCCCGGCCCCGCCGGCCGAGGACCGCGCCGCCCGCGCCGCCCGCCTCGGCTTCGGCGCCCCGGTCGCGCCGGGGCCGGGCTTCGGTGCCCCGGGCCCCCGCGCCGCCGCTGAGCCCTCCCCCGCCCCGATCCGCCGCCCGGCCGCCCCCCCGATGCCCGTGACCGCCGCGGCGCCGGCGCTCACCCGGGCGCCGCCGCCCACCGGCGCGCACCGCACCCGCAGCCCCGAGCGCGCGGAAGACTTCGCCGTGGGGGCCCGGGTGCTGCACCCGAGCTTTGGCGCCGGCACCATCAAGAAGCGCGAGGGCAGCGCCAGCAACCTCAAGCTCAACGTGCAGTTCGACGGGGTGGGTCCCAAGGTCCTCTTCGCGCTGCGCGCCAACCTCGAGCTGCTGCTGGACTGAGGGCCGCCGCCCGCCTCCCCACACCCGCGCACGGCCGCCCCGCCTCTGTCAGGCTGCCGCCTCTCCCCCTTGCCCGCGCCCGCGGACGCCGCGCACGACCCGCCGGGTCTCCGCGCCGCCCCGCCCCAGAGGAGCCCCCCATGCACCGCGCCCCCATCCTCGCCGCTGTCGCCGCCGCCCTCTTGGGCATCTGCTCGACCGCCGCTGCCCAGCAGGGCCAAGACCTCGACACGATGCTCAACAGCATCCCCACCGTGCAGACCCAGCCCGACCCCGCCGCGGCCGCCGCGGCCGAAGAAGAGGCCCGCCGCAAGGCCGACGAAGAGGGCTCGCTGCCCGCCTATGTCGAGGCCTGCCAGAAGCTGGCCTTCGACGCTTGGGCGCCGAGCAAGGGCTTGCTCAAGAAGCACCCGGCGACCAAGACCTCCTTCCTCGTCTCGGTCGGGGCCGACGGCAGCATCCAGGCCGTCAAGGCGGGCGTGCTGTCCGGCGACAAGAAGCTCGACCAGAGCGCGCTGGACGCCATCGCCGCCGTGCCGAAGTTCCCGGTCCCCGCGCCCTCGCTCGCCTTTGAGGTCGAGCGCGGCGTCGTGATCGAGCTGTCGACCAAGGCGGCCAACAAGCGCGCCGCCGCCAAGTAAGGCCGCCGGCGCCCGGCGCTCAGCGCAGCGCGAAGCGGTCGACGACGAAGCTCTGGCCGTCGGCCCGCACCGCGATGATGTGCCGCTCGGCGCCCGGGCCCGGCCCGCCGCGCTCAGCGCCCCAGGCCATGTAGATGAAGTCCCCCTTGCGGAAGGCGAAGGGCAGATCGAGGCGCATCCCGCCCGCCCGGGTCGCTGGCTCCTCGAAGAGGAAGACCCGCGCCGCCTCGACGGTGGCGGCCTCGGCGCCCTCGATGGGGTCGACGATGAGCACCACGCCGATCTGATCGATGGTCGCGCGGATCACCACCTCGGGCACCCGGTCGTTGTCCACGTCGACCCGCCAGCCGTCGATCGGCTGGACGCGGCCCCGCTTGACCCCCAGCCCGGCGAGGATGCCGAGCGCGGTCTCGACCCCGACCTCGTCGAGCGGGGCGATGCCCGCCACGTCGGCGCCGAGCGGCTGGGTCCGCTGCAGGCTGCCATCGGCGTTGCGCACCCAGCCGCCGCCGGCGTCGAGCGCCGGGGCCACCGGCCGGCGGGGCTGGGCGTCCTGGGCGAGCAGCCCGAAGGTGCCGCGCACGTGCACCGGCAGCACCCGCACGTCCCCGGTCGGCAGGGCCCAGCGCTGCATCGCCGGGGGCATGCGGGCCAGGGCCGCGGACCGCGCGACCAGCTGCCCGTCACCGCCCTCGAGGCTCCAGTCGCCCGGCATCGGCGCCCCGCGCAGCGCCCCGCCCAGCGGCAGCCCGGGCCGGCCCGGCGCCGCCCCGGTGGCCCAGGGCGCGCCGCCCGCCACTGGCGTGACCAGCCAGGCGGCCGGCGTGCGCTGCCAGACGAGGCCATCGGCCACCTCGGGGGCACCGCCCGGCGGCGGCAAAAAGGCCCGCACGGTGCGGCCGCCCGGCGCGGCCGACGGCGGGCTCAGCTCGACGAGGTGGTTGGGCCGCAGGCTCAGGGCGACCGCTTGCCCTCCGCTGAGGGCGAGGAAGCCCGGCCACGCGCCCTCCCCACAGCCCTCGTCAAAGCCCACCGGCACGGTCAACACGCCGCCGGCCACCTCCACCTCGACCGCCGGGGCGGTGCCCGGGGCCGCGCCCGGCGCCGCGCAGAGCGGCAGCCGGGGCCCCTCGGCCGGCGCCGGCACGCCCGCCACCAGGGCCTCGGGCACGCCCCAGCCCGCCAAGGCCGCCCCCATGTGCGCGTCCCATGGCGTGGTCGCGCCCGAAGCGGCCCGGGCCACCCAGCGGACCGCTGGGGCTTGGGCCCCGCTGAGCGGCACCGGCGGGTCCACCAGGACCGACACCGCCCGGCCCTTGACCCGCACCTGCACAAAAGCGGCCGGGAAGCGGGCGACCAGCTCGGGCAGCTCGGCGGCCTTTGGGTAGCGCCGGGCCACCGCCTTCGCCTCGTCGCCGTCCCGGGCGTCCCGCACGGCCGCGGCCGCGGCCCGCTCCCGCAGCGGCGCCTCCGACGGCGTGCCCGCGTAGCGGTCGGCGAGGATGAGCAGGTTGGGCTCGCGCTCTTGGGGGCTCGCCTCGCGCAGCGCCGCGGCGGCCTCGGCGGCCCGGGCCCGGGGGCCGAGCGTGCTCTGCTCCCACGCCGAGCGGAAGGCGCGCCAGCCCGCCACCGTGTCGGTGGCCTTGGCCTGCTCCCACGAGGCGCGGGCGCAGGCCTCCCGCAGCGCTTCTTCGGCGTCCGGGGCCTGGGCGGCCCACTTCTCGCAGCGCTCGCGCGCCTGGTCGGCCTTGCCACCCTCGCGCAGCTTGTCGACCGTCTCGGCCTTGTCGGCCCGCGCGACGGCGGGCGAGATCAGGGCCGCCAGCCCGAGGGCGAGGACCGCGGGGCGCGCGCCCGCGCGGCGAAGGGGGCCAGGGAGCATCGGGCGCCTCGGGGCGGGGCTGCGCGGGCTCCGCGCCGCGCCCCGGCCGAGGGCCGGCCTATTCCAGCCACCCCCGCCGCGCCCCCTGCCCGGGCCCGCGGAGCGTTCACGCGAAGGTCACGCGCAGCCTGCCCGCAGACCCGACCGAAGCCCATCGAGAACAACGTCAAATACGACATCTCACAAGAGGCGCTCCGTGGGCCGAGCGCCCCGGGCCGGCTGTGGAACGCTTGCCGCGCGGGGGGGTGCACGATACCCGCGCGCCCCGCAAAGGCCCTCACCAAGGACCAAAGCTGCGTGCCGCGCGCCCGACGCGCGGCCGCCGGCGCCGCCGCCCGACGCGCGGCCCTGGTGCGGGGCGGGTGCGACCCCTGGTCGCGACCCGCAGCCCCTCGTCTCATCGCCAACGGCGCCCGGCTCCTCCGGTCGCCCTCCTCGTTCCGCCAATGGCTGGAGCCCGCCGTGATCACCGACCTCCACCGCGTTCGCAACATCGGGATCAGCGCACACATCGACTCGGGGAAGACCACCCTGACCGAGCGCATCCTCTACTACACGGGCCGGATCCACGCGATCCACGACGTCCGCGGCAAGGACGGCGTCGGCGCCAAGATGGACTCGATGGACCTCGAGCGCGAGCGCGGCATCACCATCCAGTCGGCGGCCACGCACTGCTCTTGGGGTGACGAGGCCAACCGCCACCACATCAACATCATCGACACCCCCGGGCACGTCGACTTCACCATCGAGGTCGAGCGCTCGCTGCGCGTGCTCGACGGCGCGGTGCTGGTCCTCTGCTCGGTCGCCGGCGTCCAGAGCCAGTCGATCACCGTCGACCGGCAGATGCGCCGCTACAGCGTCCCCCGGCTCGCCTTCGTCAACAAGTGCGACCGCCAGGGCGCGAACCCCTACCGCGTCTGTGACCAGCTCCGCGAGAAGCTGAACCACAACTCGGTCATGATCCAGATCCCGCTCGGCCTCGAAGAGAAGCACGAGGGCGTCATCGATCTGGTCAAGATGAAGGCCTACACCTTCCACGGCGACAACGGCGACGAGATCCGCGAGACCGACATCCCCGCCGAGTACCTCGACCGTGCCAACGAGCGCCGCGAGATCATGCTCGACGCCGTCAGCATGTACAGCGACGCCCTGATGGAGGCCATGCTCGAGGAGACCGTGACCGAGGACCTCATCAACGAGGCGATCCGCAAGGCCACCATCTCGATGCAGCTGACCCCCGTGCTCCTGGGCAGCGCCTACAAGAACAAGGCCGTCCAGAAGCTGCTCGACGCCGTCGTCGCCTACCTGCCCGCCCCGCCCGACGTGCCGAACTACGGCATCGACCTCGACAAGGACGGCACCGACGACGAGCGCAAGTACATCATCCCGAGCGATCCGAAGGGCCCGATGCTCGGGCTGGCCTTCAAGCTCGAGGACGGCCGCTACGGTCAGCTCACCTACCTGCGCATCTACAGCGGCACGCTCAAGCGCCAGGACACCATCGAGAACGTCCGCAGCCGCAAGAAGGTCAAGGTCGGCCGCCTCGTGCGCATGCACTCCGACGAGATGGAAGACATCGAGGACGCCTGCGCCGGCGACATCGTCGCCATCTTCGGCGTCGACTGCTTCTCGGGCGACACCTTCACCGACGGCTCGGTCAACACCGCCATGTCGTCGATCCACGTCCCCGCGGCGGTCATCCACCTGACCATCACCCCGAAGGACACGAAGGCCCAGCAGAACGTGTCGAAGGCCATCGCCCGCTTCACCAAGGAAGACCCCACCTTCCGCGTGGCGGCCGACCCCGAGACCGGCGAGACCATCATCTCGGGCATGGGTGAGCTCCACCTCGACGTCTACATCGAGCGCATGAAGCGCGAGTACAAGGCCGAGGTCATCACCTCGCCCCCCCGCGTCGCCTACCGCGAGACCGTGACCCAGCGCGGCGAGTTCGCCTACACCCACAAGAAGCAGACCGGCGGCTCCGGCCAGTACGGCCGCGTCGTGGGCTGGATGGAGCCCTGCGAGACCGCCGACTACGAGTTCGCCGATGAGATCAAGGGCGGCGCGATCCCCCGCGAGTTCATCAGCTCGATCGACAAGGGCTTCAAGCAGATGCTCGACAAGGGCCAGCTCATCGAGGCCCCCATCGTCGGCATCCGCTGCCTCATCAACGACGGTCAGTACCACGCGGTCGACTCGTCCGACATGGCCTTCCAGGCTGCGGCCCGCGGCGCCTTCCGCGAGGCCTACATGCTGTCCAAGCCGGTCATCCTCGAGCCGATCATGAAGGTCAGCGTCGAGGGCCCGACCGAGTTCCAGGGCAACATCATCGGCACCCTGAACCAGCGCCGCGGCGTCATCCTGGGCATCAACGAGTCCGACAACTACTGCCAGGTCGACGCCGAGGTCCCCCTGGCCGAGATGTTCGGCTACTCCACGGTCATCCGCAGCTCGACCCAGGGCAAGGCGGAGTTCTCGATGGAGTTCGCCCGCTACGCCCAGGTCCCCCAGAGCGTGCAGGCCGAGGTCATCAAGGCCCACAACGAGAAGAAGGCCGCCCAGGGCTGATCCGGGTAGCTTCGGGCCCGGATCGCGCCCCCGCGCGGTCCGGGCCCGCTTCGTTTTGGCGCACCCGCCCGCGGGCCCGACGACCGGAGGTTCCATGCGCAACGACGCCCTGCTCGACCGCAGCCCCCTGCGGGCGCTCTCCACCCAGACCCGCGGCGCCCTCGATCCAGGGCAGGTCGGCGTCATCTTCGGCGGCCCCGGCGTCGGCAAGTCGGCGCTGCTCGTCCAGATCGGCCTCAGCCACGCGCTGCGCGGCGTCCCGGTGCTGCACCTGTGCCTGCACGACCCGGCGGCCCGGGTCCGCAGCGCCTACGACGAGCTGTTCGCCGAGCTCAGCCGCGCCAGCCGCCCGGCCGAGCGCGGCGGCTCCTCGGTCGAGCTCGAGCGCCACCGCCTCATCTCGGCGCGCCCGGCGGGGCTCGACCCCGACGGCCTCGACGCGCTGCTCCAGTCCCTCGCCGAGGCGCTCGATCACCGCCCCGCCGTCGTCCTCATCGACGACCTGCCCCGCGGCGTCGATCCCGCGCCTTGGCGGGCGCTCGCCGCACGGCGGGGGCTGCGGCTGTGGGCCGCGGTGGTCGCCGACCCGGCCGAGGCCGCGGCCGCCGCGCCGGCCTGGGACACCGCCGCGACCCTCGAGGCCGACGCCGAGGCCGCCACGCTGCGCCCCCTGCGCGAGGCGGGCGCCCCGTCCACAGGCGCGCCGATCCACCTCGACCCGGTGACCCTGCTGGTGGCCGGCGCCCCGGCGGCGGCGCCGGTCTTGCCGCCGCCCTCGCCCCCGCCGTCGGGCTGCACGCTGTACTCGGGCGGCGCGACCGGCGCCGAGGCGGCCTTTGGCGAGGTGGCCGAGCAGCATGGCGTGCGCGAGGTCAACTTCAGCTTCGACGGCCACAACCAGGCCCGCTCGGCCGGCCGCCAGGTCCTGAGCGCCCGCGCGCTCAGCGCCGGCGACGTCAGCCTGGTCTACGTCGCCCACCGCCTGCACCGGCACTGGGACCAGACCGAGACGCTGCGCCGCGTGCTGCAGTGCCAGTGGCACATGGTCAGCCACGCCGACCAGCTCTTCGTGGTCGGCAGCATCCAGCCCGACGGCACCGTGCACGGGGGCACCGGCTGGTCGGTCGAGCTGGCCCGCCGCTGGCACAAGCGCGTCTGGGTCTTCGATCAGAACCACGAGGCCTGGTTCTGCTGGACCGGCGCCACGTGGAGCCGCGGCGAGCCGGTCATCGAGAGCCCGGCGATCGCCGCCACCGGCACCCGCTTCCTCAACGAGGCCGGCCGCCGCGCGATCAGCGCGCTGTTCGAGGCGAGCTTCGGGCCGCGCCCCGCCCGGTAGCGGCGCCGCGGCCCGAACACCGGCGTCGAGAAGCTCGATGGGCGGGGGGCGCCGCCCCCCGCAACGCCCCCCGGCG
>JBJONS010000184.1:0-5702 GCA_046051725.1 Pseudomonadota bacterium
CCGCCACCACGTCATCTCCGCGGGCGCGCAGGGCCGCTGCGGCCGCGGGGCCGTCGAAGGGCAGCAGCTCGACGTCGATGAGCATGCCGGCGAAGGCGGCGGTGAACACGTCGCGGTCGCCCACGCTCATCGCGCCGAGGGTGTCGCCGTGATATCCCCCCTGCAGGGCGACCAGGCGCTGACGCCGGGGGTCGCGGGCCCGCTGGTGCTGCCAGGCCATCTTCAGCGCCACCTCGACCGCGGTGCTGCCGTCGTCTGAGAAGAAGACGTGGGCCAGCGGGGCTGGCAGCAGGGGGCGCAGGGCCTCGGTCAGCGCGACCGCGGCGGGGTGCTCGAAGTCGGCGAGGATGACCTGGTCGAGGCGCCGCGCCTGATCGGCGATGGCGTCGGCGATCTCGGGGCGGGCGTGGCCGTGCAGGTTCACCCACCACGAGCTGATGCCGTCGATGACCCGGCGGCCATCGGCGAGCACGAGGTGGGCGCCCTCGGCGGCGACGACCTCGCCGAGCGGAGAGAAACCGCGCAGCTGGGTGAAGGGGTGCCAGAGCCGGGGCCTCATGCGGGCACCCCCGCGGGCGCCCAGGCGCGGGCGGCGGCGACCAGGGCGGCGAAGTCGGCGTCGCGGTCGGCCACCCGGGGCAGGCGGCAGAGCACCGGCGCGCCGCAGAGCGCCGGCAGGTCGGCCTCGTTCTCGGGGTGGGGCGGGCCGATCAGCACGAGGCCGACGAGGCGCAGGCCGTCGGCGGCGATGGCCCGGGCCGCCGTGCGGCTGTGGTTGAGCGTGCCCAGCCCGGTGCGCGCGACGAGGATGACGTCCAGGCCGAGCGTCTGGGGCAGCGCGGCCTGCATGATCCACGGCGCGCGGGCCAGGGGCACCTCCCAGCCGCCGGCGCCCTCGACCAGCAGGGGGCCGTCGGTCGGCAGGCGCAGCCCAGCGGGATCGACGCGCAGGCCTTCATCTTCGGCGGCGCGGTGCGGAGAGGCGGGCCGGCGCAGGCGCCAGGCCTCGGGGAAGGTGCGGGCGCCCGAGAGGCGGGCGACGGCCTGGGCGTCGGTCTCGCCGTCGAGGCCGGCCTGCACCGGCTTCCAATAGGCGTGGCCCCAGGCGGCGCAGATGGCCGCCGCGGCGGTGGTCTTGCCCAGATCGGTGTCGGTGCCGGTCAAGAAGAAGCGGCGGGGCGGGCCGGCGGGCGCGGGCGTGGGCGCGGTCATGGGCGCGTGCTCCAAGGCGGGGGCCGCGCCCGGCGGGGCTGCGGTCCGGTCGGTCTACCGGCCGGCGGAGCCCGAGCAAGCAGGGGAGGGGAGGGCGGCCCGCCGCGCCGGACCGGGCCTCAACTCGGCACGACCGCGCGCAGATCAGCCGTGAGGGCGTCGATCTGGTCGTCGGTGAGCGCCGCGCGCAGGACGATGCGCAGGCGGCTGGTGCCCGCCGGGACCGTGGGGGGCCGCACCGCCCGCAGGTCCCAGCCCCGGGCCCGCAGCGCGGCGGCGGCGGCCATCGCCGCGTCGGGATCACCGATGTGCACGGGCACGATGTGGGCGGCGCCCCCGGCGGCCCCGGGCGGCAGCGCGGCGCGCAGGCGGTCGGCCAGGGCCAGCGGGCGGGCGCGCAGCGCGGGATCGCCCTCAACCACGTCGATCGCCGCGAGCAGGCCCGCGGCCACCGCCGGCGGCGGGGCGGTCGAGAAGACGAAGCTGCGGGCCCGCTGCACCAGGGCGTCGACCAGCATGGCGTCACCGGCGACAAAGCCGCCCTGGGCGCCCAGCGCCTTGCCGGCCCCGTGCAGGCTGAGCGCGACCTGGCCGCGCAGGCCCGCCGCCGCCACGAGGCCCTGGCCGCCGGGCCCGAACAGGCCGGTGGCGTGCGCCTCGTCGACGATGAGCGCGGCGCCGTGGGCGGCGCAGGCCGCCGCGGTGGCCTCAAGGTCGGCGAGGTCGCCGTCCATCGAGTACAGGCTCTCGACCACCACCGCGCACAGGCCGCCGGGCCCAGGGCGGGCGGTCGACAGGCCCCGTCGCAGGGCGTCGATATCCCCATGGGGGAAAATGACCTTCTTCGCCCCGCACAGGCGCAGGCCGTCGATCAGGCTCGCGTGGTTGAGCGCGTCGCTGAAGATGACGTCCTCGGGGCCAAAGAGCGCGCCCAGGGCCCCGAGGTTGGCCGCGGTGCCGCTGCCGAAGAAGAGCGCGGCCTCGGCCCCTTGCCACGCGGCGAAGCGGGCCTCGAGCGCGTCAAAGGCGGCCCGGTGCCCCCCGAGCAGGCGCGAGCCCCCGCTGCCGAGGCCGTGGGCCTGCAGCGCGGCGGCGGCGGCGGCGACCACCGCGGGGTGGGTCGAGAGGCCGAGGCAGTCGTTGCTGGTGAGATCGACGCCCTGCGGCCCATACAGGCGGCGCTCCAGTCCGCGCGCCCGCCAGGCCGCGGCCCGGTCGGCGGTGCGCGCGCGCAGGGCCGCGCTGGGGTCGGGCGGCATGGGCACCTCGGCGGGCGGGCTCAGGCGGTGGCGCAGGAGACCGGGCGGGGCTTGAGGCCGAGCTTGTTGAGCAGGGCCCGGTCGGCGTCGGGGCCGGGGTTCGGCGTGGTCAGCAGCTTGTCGCCGTAGAAGATGCTGTTGGCGCCGGCATAGAGCGCGAGCGCGCAGCCCTCTTCGCTGAGCGTGGCCCGGCCAGCGGCGAGGCGCAGGGTGGCGGCGGGCATCATCACCCGGGCGACCGCGATGACCCGCACCCAGTCGAGCGGGTCGAGGGGCGGCAGTTCGCCCATCGGGGTGCCAGCGGCGGCCACCAGGCGGTTGAGCGGCACGCTCTCGGGGTGGGTGGGCAGGGTGGCCAGCGTGAGCAGCAGGCCCACCCGGTCGGACTCGGCCTCGCCCATGCCCAAGATCCCGCCGGCGCAGACCTTGACCCCGGCGGCCCGCACGGTGGCCAGCGTGTTGAGCCGGTCGTCGTAGGTGCGGGTGGTGACGACGTTCTCGTAGAACTCGCGGCTGCTGTCGAGGTTGTGGTTGTAGCTGTGCAGGCCGGCCTCGGCGAGGCGGGCGATCTGGTGCGGCTCGAGCATGCCGAGCGTCACGCAGGGCTCGAGCCCCTCGGCCTTGACCGTGGCGACCATCTCGACCACCGCGTCAAAGGCCTTGCCGTCGCGCACCTTGCGCCAAGCGGCGCCCATGCAGAAGCGGCTGGCGCCCGCTGCTTTGGCGCGGCGGGCGGCCTCGGCGACCGCCCCGACCTCCATCTGCGGGGTGCTGGTGACGCTGCCCTCGTGGTGGGCCGACTGCGGGCAGTAGCCGCAGTTCTCGGGGCAGCCGCCCGACTTGATGTTGGCCAGCGTGGCGAGCTGGACCTCGTCGGCGCGGTGAACGCGCAGGTGGATGGCGCGGGCCCGGTCGATGAGGCCGAAGAGCGGCGCGGCGAACAGCGCCTCGACCTCGGCGCGGGTCCAGTCGCTGCGCACCAGCGGGCGGCCGTCGGGCCCGTGCGGGCCGACCGAAACGCGGTCGCTGGAGTCGAGATCGACGTCAGGGAGGGTGGTCTCGTCATGGGCGGCGGCGGGTCGCTCTGCGTGCATGGGCACCTCGGGGGAGGGCTATCGCGGGCGGGCGCGCCTGTCCGCCTGGGGAGGGCCCCGCGCGAGGCGCCCCGCCGGCGGCCGCAGGCCGGCCGCGCAGCGGCGGAGCGGGCCCGACGCGGACCTTGGCCGCGGCGGTCTGGCCCGCGACCCGGGCGGGGGGCCGACCCGGAGCGCAGCGCAGGGGCGCGCCCGCAGGCCCATCCTCGCGCAGCCCAGGCTACGCTGGGGTGTGGAGGTACCGATGCCCGCCGCGTTCCCGATCCGCAGCCCGCGCTTTGACTTCTCGGCCACCCCGCGCTGGTGGCACGTCGACAGCCGCTTCGCGACGGCGATGGCCAACGGCATGAACTTCGTGTTCCCGGCCGGCGAGCGCTTCTTCATCCGCTCGGTGCGCCACTTCCTCGACGAGGTCGATGATCCCGAGCTCAAGGCCCGGGCGGCGGCCTTTGTCGGCCAAGAGGCCCAGCACCAGCGCGGCCACCTCGCGGCCTTCGCGGCCCTCGAAGAGCAAGGCTTTGAGATCCGCAGCTTCCTTGCCAGCTACGAGCGCCAGGCCTACGAGATCATCGAGCCCCGCGTGCCCCCGACCCTGCGCCTCGCCACGACCGCGGCGCTTGAGCACTTCACCGCCACCTTCGCCGAGCTGGCCCTCGACACCGCGCTGCTCGACGACTCCGACCCGGCGATGCGCGACTTGTTGCGCTGGCACGCGGCGGAAGAGATCGAGCACCGCGCCGTCGCCTTTGACGTGCTGGGCGTCGTCGACGGCCGACTGCGGGTCCGGGTCGCGGGCTTCGCGATGGCGCTGGGCGTGCTCACGCTGTTCTGGGCCCAAGGGGTGCGCCACCTGCTGCGCCAAGACCCGAAGCCGCACGGCTACGTCGATCCGGCCCGGGCGCGCGTGCGGGCCTACTGGCGCCAGCACGGGCCGCGCTTCTTGCAGCGGCTGCTGATGTACCTGCGGCGCGGTTTTCACCCCGACCAGCTGGGCAGCGACGCCCTGGCGGCGGCCCACATCGCCCAGATGCAGGCGGCGGGGCTGCTCGCGGCCTGAGCGGCGGCGGGGTCTGTCCGCAGGGACTGTTGGCGGGGACTGTCTGCGGGGTCTCTCGACGCGGGTGGATTTGTGGGGGTCTGTCTGTCGGGTCTGTCGGATCTGTCTGCCCGGGTCTGTTCGTCCGCACCTCGAGGCGCGCAGGAGGCTCAGGGCCGGCAGTCGGCCTCGCAGACCTGGGTGGTGCCCTCGAAGCAGGCGGGCTCTCCACGCTGACAGGTGGGGTTGTAGGCCGTCATCGCCGCGCCCGTCGAGTCGTAGGCGCAGCAGAGCTCGGTGCCCCAGCCGTCACACGCGGCGGTCGGCGCGCAGCAGGTGGCGCTGGCCTCCCACGCGTCCGAGCAGCCGCCGTCGTCTTGCACCAGCCAGCCCTTGGCCTGCAAGCAGCCGCCGACCGGGGCGCAGGTGCCGCCCAGCGCCGCGCAGGTCTCGCCCTCGGGCGCCGGGATGTTCGGGACGCAGCAGGCGGCGCCCCCGCCGTCAAAGGCGCAGCCGCCCAGATCGACCACGCTGCCGGTGCACATGTCGTCGGACCACACACAGACCCCGCCGGCGTCGGCGCAGCCCGAGGCGTCTGCCGGAGCCGCGGCGTCTCCGTCGACGTCGACACAGGCGCCGTCGGTCCCGCCGTCGGTTCCGTCCGTGCCACCGTCTGTTCCGCCGTCGGTGCCGTCGGTGCCGTCCGTGCCGTCCGTGCCGTCCGTGCCGTCGGTGCCGTCGGTGCCCCCGTCGGTGCCATCGGTGCCGTCGGCGGCCCCGTCGCCGCCGACGGTGAAGCCGTCATCGCCGCCGCCGCTGGTCTCTTTGTCGCCGGCGCAGGCCACGGCGAGGGCCAGCCAGAGGGTGGAGAGGGGAAGGGCGCGGGCGGCGGACAGCGACGGCATGGGGGGACCTCCACCGCCAGAGTAGCCGGTCGGCGTGTCCGGCGGGCCTGCGGGGCGCAGGTTCAGGGCGGGGCCGCGGGTGGGCAGGCCGCGATGGGCGCCCCCTCCGCTGCGCTGCGGGCCGCGCCCCCGCCCGGGTTCGCCGGGGCCCCGGTCCGGGACGCGGCCTGGGGCCGGGTCCCGGCCCGCCCGGCTC
>JBJONS010000185.1:0-18056 GCA_046051725.1 Pseudomonadota bacterium
GGCGGCTGCGGCGCGCGCGGCAAGCCCTCCAGCGGCGGCGACGAGAGCAGCGTGACTGAGGCCACCCTCGGCGGCCGACGACCGCCTGGGCGTGGCCGCCGGCTGCACCAGCGCCGACCACGCTTTGGGCGCCGGCCCCCGATTTCCTGGCTGCTGCGCCCGCACCTCGACCACGGCCTGCTCCCCTCGCTGCGCGTTCTTTGGCGCGGCGCGCGCTGACTGTGGCCGCTGGGTTCAACCCATCTTCAACAGCCGAGGCCTTCGCGGCGACCCGATCATCGCCCACAGCAGCAGCGGGTCGCGCCGCCGTCCGGGGGGTTTCCAAAGGGGGGCCGTTGCGCGCCGCTGCGCGGCGCATCGCCGCGCAATTGCGGCGCGCGGGCCCCCCTTGGCGCGGGATGCAAGGGGCCTCGCAGGCCCCTTGCCCGGGGGCCTGGGGGCCGGAGGCCCCCGGCGCAAAAGACGATGACGACGCCCGACCGCGCGACCAACCTCATCGGCCCACCAAGGCCCGCCCGCATCGGCCCAGCAAGGCCCGCCGTCGCAGGAGCGACCCAAACCCCGAAAAAGGGCCCCGCGCCCTCAGCGCCGAGGCGGCTGGAAGCGCAGCAAATAATGCACTGGGCTCAGCTCCTCGACCTCGACCTTGCGGCAGCCGGTCGGCAGCTCGGCGGTCGGCGGGCGCTGCGGCTGGCTGGCCGCCCGGCCGAGCGCCGCGGCCACGCCCCGGGCCAGCGGGTTGACCGACCGGCTCGGGTCGATGTGCTTGTCGATGAGCACGACCTCGCCGTCGGGCGCGCAGACCCGGGCCAGCTCGGCGAGGGCGCGGCGCGGCTCGCGCAGGCAGTCGACCGCCCCGACCATCAGCACCCGGTCGAAGGCGCCGGTGGCCAGGGGCAGGTGGTGGGCGTCGGCCAGCAGCAGGCTGACCCGGTCCTCCCAGCCGGGGTTGCGGGCCACCCGCTCGGCGCAGGTGCGCAGGGCGCCCACCGAGAGCGAGGCGCCCCACCAGTGCAGATCAGCGTCGGGGCCGGCTTGATTGAAGCCCGGCTCGATGTGGGCCCCCGTGCCGACGTTGAGCTCGAGCACGCGGGCCCGGCGGCCCTTGCCCAGGCCGCGCAGGCGCAGGGCGCGGGCCACCTTGTCGCGCAGGCCGGCGGCGCGGCCCGACCCCATCAGCAGGCTGCTCAGCGCGAAGACCGGCTCGAGCAGCTGCGGGGCCGCGTCCTGCGCGGCGGCGGCCGCGGCGTCGCTGCCGGTGCGCCAGGCCGGCCGGCACAGGTTGGGCAAGCCGAGCTCGACCGCCCAGGCCTCGTTGGTGTGATCGCAGACCAGCACGCCATCTTGCAGGCGCCCTTCGAGGTTGGTCCCGTGAAAGCGCAGGGGGGCGCGGCTCTCAGGGCACTGCAGCAGCGGCACGTCGTGGACCAGCATCGGGCCTCCGGCCGGCGGCCTATCCGGCCCGGGCCCCGCCGCTCAGCGCCAGCAGAGGTCTCCGCCCCGATTGTCGCGCAGCTCCAGATCGCCGAGCGCGGCGCCCTCCGCGTAGACGGCCACCGCGCAGGTCCCGGCCGCGGTGCCCGAGATCTCCCCGTCGGCCACCACCAGCGGCCCCGGGCCGCGCAGCTCGATGGCCCCCCGCGGGCCCCCGCCGCCGGCCCAGCGCAGCGAGAAGGACCGCAGCGAGGCGCCCTCCGTCGCGTGGTCGCCGATGCGCAGCCCGCCCCAGGCGCCGGGGGCGGCCTCTCCCGACGGGCCGAGCTCCACCCACCTCCCCGCGGTCCCCTCGGCGATGAGGCCGGCTGGGCCGTCATCTCCGACGAAGATCCCCGCACGGGGCCCCACCTGCAGCCGCACGCCCGGGCCGAGCGTCAGCACCGCCGGCGCGCCGTCGGCGCCGTCCACCCGCAGATCGCCGGTCAGCCGGTAGGGCAGGCCGAGATCGAGCCAGCGCGCGGTGCGGTCGAGCCGCTCGCTCCCCGCGATCTCGATGACCTGCGCGTCGTTGTCGACGGCGACCAGCTCCAGCCCGAGCAGCCCCTCGACCTGTGCGGGCGCCACGCGCAGGGGCAGCGCGTTGCCGAGCAGGCGCAGGCCGAGGCTGTGGGGGCTGAGCGCGGCGCCGGGGTGCAGCAGCAGCCCCGGGCCGCCGTTGTCGCGCAGCTCGACCCGCTGCAGGTCGACCACCGCGCCGTCGACCTCGAGGCCCGCCTCGTCGGCGCCGTCGATGATGACGTGCTGCAAGCTGCTCTCGGCTGCGGCCGGGTGCAGGCGCAGCCCACCCCAGCCCGCTGCGCCGCCGAGCTCGACCGGGGCGCCCTCCCGCCCCGCCGCGGTGAGCGACCCGGGGCCGCCGCGCCCCACGTGCAGGGCCGCCCCGCGTCCAAACCACAGGCGGACCCCCGCCTGCAGGGTCAGCGCCGGGGCCGCGGGGCCCTCGACCCGCAGGTCGTCGGTCGGGGCGTAGGGCACGTTCAGCGCCGCCCAGGTGGCCGGGGCCGACACCACCTCGCCCTCGACCATGACCTGATCGACGTCGTTGCCGCTGTAGTCGCTGTCTGCGCCCGGCAGGGTGCCCGCAGCGCCCACCGGCGCGCAGGCCGGGGCCCCGCTGTCCCGCAGCCGCAGCCCGCCGCTGCCCGGGGCCAAGCCGGCGGCGCCGACCAGCTCGAGCGCGCAGCCCGCAGCGCCGCTGACCTCGACGTCGAGCAGCTCGACCTCGACGTCCTCGAGCCGCAGGCCGCCCCGCCGCGCGCCGCCGCCCGCGATCACCAAGTGGCGGAGCGCGCTGCCGGCCGCGCCGGGCCC
The DNA here is from genome assembly GCA_046051725.1 of Pseudomonadota bacterium. Taxonomy (GTDB): domain Bacteria; phylum Myxococcota_A; class UBA796; order UBA796; family UBA2385; genus JAEUKK01. The sequence goes on from JBJONS010000185.1 coordinate 2,809, forward strand.
GAGCCGCAGGCCCTCCCACGCGCCGCGCCCGCCGCCGCCCGCCGGCCCGATCTGGACCGGCGCGCCCGCCGTGCCGTCCACCCGCAGCGCGGCCGGGCCGTCGAGGCCCACGGTGAGCGCCCCGCCGTCGACCACCCGCAGCTCGACCCCCTCCATCAAGGTCAAGGTGCCCTGCTGCACGTCGACATCGCAGCTGAGCGTGTGCACGCTGCCCGGCGGGCCCCAGGTCTGGTCGGCCCGCACCGGCCCGCAGTGATCGGCCGGATCGACGGCGAGGCCGCCGCTGTCGACCACCGGCGGGTCGGCGGGCGCGCCGGTGTCGGCAGCGTCGACCGGGGCCGAGACCGCGTCGAGGAAGGCCGCGCAGCCGCCGATCAGGGGCAGGCAGCACAGCAGGGCGGCTCGGATGGGGCGGGGCACGGCTCCTCCAAAACCCCCGCGCCGGTCGGGGGCGCGCCCAGCGTAGACCGGTCCCCGGGCCGCTCGGGGAGAATTGGGCCCGGCGCGGGCCCCGCCTGATCGCGCGGCGGCGGGGCGGGGCAGGCGGCGCGGCTGCGGTAGGCTGTCCAGCGCGGGGGACTCCCCCGGCGGAGGCGGCATGGGCGGCGGGCGCGGAAGCATCGGCAACAATGGCAGACCAGATGGGCGCAGCGGGCTGAGGATCAGCCCGGCGACGGCGTTGCCGTGGGCGGCGGCCCTCGGCGCGGCCCTGCTCGGCGCGGCCTGCGCCCCCGCCGCCAAAGAGGGGGCCCCGGCCGAGGACAGCGGCGGGGATGAGGCGCCCGACGTGGATCGCGACGACGACGGGGTGGCCGACGACGCCGACTGCGCGCCCGACGACCCGGCGGTCTACCCCGGCGCGCCCGAGGCCTGCGACGGCGAAGACGACGACTGCGACGGTGAGGTCGACGAGATCGGCGCCGGCAACCCCGACGCCGACCGCGACGGGCGCGGGGCCTGCGCCGACTGCGACGACGACGCGCCGGGGGTCGCGCCAGGCGAGCCCGAGCGCTGCGACGGCCAAGACAACGACTGCGACGGCCTGGTCGACGAGGACTGGGACGCCGACGGCGACGGCTGGGCCCCGTGCATGGGCGACTGCGCCGACGACGACCCGGCCCGCCACCCGGCCGCCGACGAGGTCTGCGACGGCCAAGACAACGACTGCGACGGCGATCGCGACGAGGGCTGGGACGCCGACGGCGACGGCTTCGCGTCCTGCCGCGGCGACTGCGACGACGCCGACGCCACCAAGAGCCCCTGGTCGCCGGAGGTCTGCGACGGCGAAGACAACGACTGCGACGGCGAGGTCGACGAGTTTATCGATGATGACGGCGACGGCTGGGCGCTCTGCGGCGGCGACTGCGACGACGCCGACCCCGCCCGCAGCCCCGACCAGCCCGAGGCCTGCGATGGGATCGACAACGACTGCGACGGCGCCCTGCCCGCCGACGAGGTCGACATGGACGGAGACGGCGCGCTGGCCTGCGGCCTCGACTGCGCCGAGGGCGACCCGCGGGTGCGCGGCGGACAGCCCGAGGCCTGCGACGGCCTCGACACCGACTGCGACCCGGCGACCGACGAGGCGCGCGACGCCGACGGCGACGGGGTCACCGCCTGCGCCGGCGACTGCGACGACCGCAGCGCCGCCCGCGCGCCGGCCCTCGCCGAGGTCTGCGACGCCGAAGACAACGACTGCGACGAGGAGATCAACGAGGACTCCGTCTGCGGCGACTGCTGGACCCAGCTCACCCGGGCGCCGGGCGCCCGCGAGGACGAGGCCCTGGTCGTCTGCCCGCTCTACCTGGGCTGGGAGGGCGCCGACGCGACCTGCGCGGCGATCGGCCTCGACCTGCTCAGCCTCGAGGACGCCGAGCGCAACGCCCGCCTGAGCGAAGAGCTGCGCTGGACCATCGGCGACACGATCTGGCTCGGGCTCAACGACCGCGACGACGAGGGCACCTTCGTCTGGAGCAACGGCGCAGACACGAGCTTCAGCGCCTGGGCGCCCGGTGAGCCCAACGACTACGACGGCGAGGACTGCGCCCAGCTCTACGGATCGAGCGCCGAGTGGAACGACCTGCCCTGCTGGTACGAGCTGCCTTTTGTGTGCGCGGCTGCGCCGGAGCCGGCCGCGCGCTGAGCCGAGGCGCGCGCCACCGCCGGAGTCTTCCCCGAGCGCGCTGCCTCGCCCCAACTGCGACAGCCGAGGCCTTCGCGGCGAGCCCCCTCAACGCCCGAAGCAACCCCAAAACGCGCCGAGACAGGGGGTTTCCAAAGGGGGGCCGTGGCGGGCTGGCGCGCGGCGCTGCCATGCGCCGCGCGAAGCCTGCCCGCTGGCCCCCCTTGGCGGGGGATCCGAGGGGCCCCGCGGGCCCCCTGGGCCGGGGGCCTGGGGGCCGGCGGCCCCCGGCATCCATCGCGAAACAGCGCATGGACTGCACGAACGGCCTCGGCAAGTCGATGAGGCCCAGCGTCGCAAGCGTGAGCCGAATCAAGGAAAGCCGGTATGAGGGGGTCGCCGCGGAGGGCTGGGCTTTCGACGGGGGGCGGGGTGAAGCTGCGGATTGCCCCGGGTCGGCGCGACCGCGCCAGGCCGGGCGGAGGGCGGCGGCGCAGCCGCCGGTCGCGCAGCGGCCGATCCTGCGGGGACGGTCGCGCAGCGGCCGGAGCCCGCGGGCTCGGTCGGGGAGCGACCAAGGCCCGCAGGGCCGCGCCCGGAGCAGGGCCGCCGCCGGCCAGCGGCCGGCGGGGCGCCCACCCTCAGCCGGTGACGAGGTTGACCAGCTTGCCGGGCACGAAGACCTCTTTCTTGATGCTCACGCCGTCGAGGTACTTCTGCACGCTCGGGTGGGCGCGGACCGCGGCCAGCACGTCGTCTTTGCCCAGGTCGCGGGGGAGCTCGACGCTGCCCCGCAGCTTGCCTTGGACCTGGATGGCGTAGGTGACGGTGTCATCGATGAGGTCGGCCGGGTCGTAGGTCGGCCAGGCGTGGTCGGCGAGGCTGTCGGCGTGGCCGAGCCGCTGCCAGAGCTCTTCGGCGAGGTGCGGCGCGTAGGGCGAGAGCGCGAGGATGAAGGCCTCGGACTCGGCCCGGGCCGGCGGCGTGCCCGCGCAGGTGTTCACGAGCTCCATCATCTTGGAGATGGGCGTGTTGAACTTGAGCGCCTCGAAACCATCGGCGCACTCTTTGAGCACGGCGGCGACGGCCTTCTTGACCGGCTTGGGGCTGGTCTCGGGCATCGGGCGCAGCTGGTCGCTGTCTTCGTCGACGAACAGGCGCCAGACCCGGCTGAGGAAGCGGAAGACGCCCTCGCAGCCGCTGGTCTGCCAGGGCTTGACCTGCTCGAGCGGCCCCATGAACATCTCGTAGATGCGCAGGGTGTCGGCGCCGTACATCGCGACGATGTCGAGCGGGTCGACGCTGTTGTTCAGCGACTTGCCCATCTTGCCGAGCTTCTGCTCGACCGGGGTCTCGGCGCCCTTGACGTACCAGTCGGTCTCGACGGGGCCGCCGCTCCACGCCGAGGTGATGGTGACGGCCTGGCCGGGGCGCTGCTCGACGGTGTCGGGGTGGTGGTACTTGCCCCCCGCCTCGCGGAAGGCATAGGCCAGGATCATCCCCTGGTTGAACAGGCGCTGGAAGGGCTCTTTGGTCGGGACCAGCCCGCAGTCGTAGAGCACCTTGTGCCAGAACCGCGCGTAGAGCAAGTGCAGCACGGCGTGCTCGACGCCGCCGATGTAGAGATCGACGCTGCGCCAATACGCCACCTTGTCGGGAGCGAAGGCCTGGTCGCTGTTCTGGGGGTCCATGTAGCGCAGGTAGTACCAGCACGAGCCGGCCCACTGCGGCATCGTGTTCGTCTCGCGCTCGACCGGCTCGCCGGCGATGTCGGTCTGCAGCCAGTCGGTCGCCCGGGCCAGCGGCGGGCGGCCGTCGGCGGTGGGGCGGTACTCGTCGATGTGGGGCAGCTCGACCGGCAGCTGATCTTCGGGCACCGTGTGGATGCGGCCGTCGGCGCCGTGGACCACCGGGAAGGGCTCGCCCCAGTAGCGCTGGCGCGAGAACAGCCAGTCGCGCAGCTTGTAGTTGACCTTCTTGGCGCCGAGCCCGCGCTCTTCGAGCCAAGCCGTGATCTGCTTTTTGAAGGCGGCCGAGGCCATGCCGCTGAAGGCGTCGGAGTTGACCGCCGGGCCCTCGCCGGTGAACGCGGCGGCCTGGACGTCGAAGCCGGCCGGCGCCTGGATCACCTCGATGATCGGAAGGCCGAACCGCTTGGCGAAGGCGTGGTCGCGCTCGTCGTGGGCCGGCACGGCCATGATGGCTCCGGTGCCGTAGGTGGCGAGCACGTAGTCGGCGACCCAGATCGGCACGCGCGCGCCGTTGACCGGGTTGACCGCGTAGGCGCCGGTCCACACGCCGGTCTTCTCTTTCTCGGCGGCGACCTGGCGGTCCATGTCGGAGCGGTTGCGGGCGGCGCTGACGTAGGCCTCGACCTCGGCCCGGCGCTCGGGCGTGGTGATCTGGCCCACCAGGGCGTGCTCGGGCGCGAGGACCGCGTAGGTGACGCCAAAGAGCGTGTCGGGCCGGGTGGTGTAGACCGTAAAGCGCGCGTCGGCGCCGTCGATGCCCCCCTCGACCGCGAAGTGGACCTCGGCGCCCTCAGACCGGCCGATCCACTGGCGCTGCATCTCGAGCACGCCGTCGGGCCAGTCCAGCCCCTCGAGGTCGTCGATCAGGCGCTCGGCGTAGGCGGTGATGCGCAGCATCCACTGCTTCATCATGCGCCGCTCGACCGGGTCGCCGGTCTCGACGTAGCGGCCGTCGACCACCTCTTCGTTGGCCAGCACAGTGCCCTGGGCCGGGCACCAGTTGACCGGCACCTCGGCGAGGTAGGCGAGGCCCTGCTCGTGGAGCTTCAGGAAGATCCACTGCGTCCACTTGTAGTAGTCGGGCTCGTGGGTGCTGACCTCGCGGTCCCAGTCGAAGGCGAAGCCGAGGCGGCGCAGCTGGTGCCGGAAGTTGGCGATGTTCTCGCGCGTGATCTCGGCGGGGTGCCGGCCCTCGCGCACGGCCGCGCGCTCGGCGGCGAGCCCGAAGCTGTCGAAACCCATCGGGTTGAGCACGCTAAAGCCGCACATGCGCTTGTACCGCGCGACGATGTCGATGGCGGTGTAGCTCTCGGGGTGGCCGACGTGCAGCCCCGACCCGCTCGGGTACGGGAACATGCAGAGGGTGTAGAACTTCGGCTTGGTCGGGTCTTCGACCGCGCGGAAGGTCTTGTGATCCTCCCAGTGTTGCTGCCACCGCGGCTCGATCTGGGCGGGTTGGTATCGGGACATCAGGGCCAGGCCTCCACCGGCGGCGGCTAACGCGGGCCCCCCGGCGCGGCCCCAGCCGGCCGACCGGGCCCCGGCCCGCCGACCCCCGCGGCGCCGGGCCTGGGCAGGACCGGCCGCGCCCGCCCGCGGACGGCACCCCCGCGGCGCGCCGCGGCGCACCCCTGCCCACACCCGGGGCCGGGGACCGCGCCCCGGCCCACATCAGGCCGAGGCGGGGCGCCGGCCGACGGCCACCCCGCCCTGGGGCAGGGCGTGGGCGGGCAGCTCGGCGAGGCGGCGCAGGGTGAAGGCCGCCGCGCCGATCTCGGCCTCGCTGCGGGGGAGCGCGAGCAAGGCCGCCGCGCCCATCATCACCAGCAGGCTGGACAGGCCCGCGCAGTACAGCGTCTCGGCGGACAGGCGATCGACGCTGTCGAGGACCGCCGGGCCCAGGGAGACCACCGCCACAACGGGCAGCAGCAGGGCAAAGGCGGTGAGAGCAGCGCGGGAGCGGGAGGGCAGCGTGGCGAACATGAGTTCCTCCTGAACGACTGTCCAGACCTTACTGGACAGGCCGGGGGGCGTCAAGCGGGCGGCCGATCATTTTCTGGTCACTTTGTGACCGTCTGTTCCTCTCTCCTCTTCAGGGTTGGATCAACGACCTGCCGCGCCGTTCCACCACCGGGGCGGGCTCCGGGGCGTCGGTTTGGGCAGGGTCGGCGATCCTCTCAGGCAGAGTAGAGCGTACAGCTTGACGAGTCAACACGCACTACAACGGTCCCGCGTCCGCCCGCTTTACATCGGGCACACAAAAAAACGCGAAGGGCCCGACCGGCCCCCCTGCTCGACCCGGTGGTGGTCCGGCCGCTCAGTCGGTCCACTCCTCGACCAGCACCACGCGCTCGTCGAGCGTGTAGCCGCGCCGCTCCATCAGCTCGCGGGCCGAGGCCGGCAGCAGCCGACCCGGCGGCCGCGCGAAGCCGGTCACCAGCCGCTCTTCGTAGCTGTACAGCGGGTTCGGGGCGGTGCGGGTCCGCAGCACCACCTTGACGATCCGGCCGTCGCGGTCGCCCTTGTCGAAGACCGGGTACAGGTGCCAGACCGCGCCGCTCATGTCTTGCTCGAGGCGGGCCTCGTGGTGCGCGGTGACCATCATGCGCACACCGCGGTGGTCCATCGAGAGCGCCGACGGCGTCACGTCGACCACCGCCGGCCGCATGCCGGGGGGCGCGCCCCGCTCCCACCACACGAAGGCGAAGACCCCGAGGCAGACCACCACGATCGGCAGCAGGACGGTGGCGGCGAGCTTCTTCACAGCGGCGCTCCTCTGCGGGGCGCCAAGCCAGGCCCACCCCGCGCCGCCCCGTCTATTGTATGGTGTCGTCGTCGGCGGTCGGCGGCTGGGTCCGCGCCGCCCGCGCGCCGGCCTGCCCGCGCGCAGCCACGAGCCTGACGGAGCGCTGTATGTCCTTCCCCGCGTCGTCCTCCCCCACCTTCACCGCCCGGGCCGCCTGCGTCGCCCTGCTCACGCTCGCGGCGGGCTGCAGCCAGCGCGACAAGGGCGAAGACGTCCTCACCAGCGGCGGCGAGGACTTTGACGACCAGCAGGGCGATGGCGGCGGGGGCGGCGGCGGTGGGGCCGGCGCCGCGCCCGAGATCTCCGCCGTCGACATCACTTTTGAGCCCGACTACGGCGGCGTGCCCGCGCTGTTGGTCCGCGTCGCCTACAGCGACGCCGACGACGACGTCGAAGACGGCGGCGGCCTGAGCCTCGAGGTCACCGAAGAGGGCGCCGACCCGCAGTCTTTTGGCCCCTACACGGTCGGCACCGACTCTGAGGTCCAGGTCGAAGAGGCCGGCGTGCTGCTGGCCGGCCTCGCCGACGTCAACGGCACCAAGTCCTACGAGATCGCGGTCACCGTCTACGACGCCGCGGGCAATGGGTCCGAGACCGCCACCGGCACCTTTGAGCCCTGAGGTACCGGCGCCCGCGGTCTGGATGGATCAGGGCGGCACCTTCACCGACGTGGTGCGGCGCTGGCCCGACGGCCGGGTGGCCGTCGAGAAGGTGCTGTCGGACACCGCGGCCCTCGACGCCCTGGCCGCCGGCGCCGCCGAGCAGCGTCGCGGGACCACCGTCGCGACCAACGCCCTGCTCGAGCGGCGGGGCGCGCCGGTGGTGCTGGTGACCACCGCCGGGCTCGAGGACCTCGCCGCCATCGGCGATCAGACCCGCCCGGCGCTGTTCTCGCTGTTCACCCCGCGGCCCCCGCCCCTCTGCGCGCGGGTCATCGGCGTCGACGTCCGCATCACCGCCGCGGGCGCGCTGCTCGGCGCCCTCGACGTCGACGCGCTGGACGCCGCCCTCGCCGAGGCCCGGGCTGCAGGCTGCACCGCCGCCGCGGTCGCGCTGGTGCACGGCCCGCGCCGCCCCGCGCTCGAGCGGCAGGTGGCCGACCGCTGCGCGGCGGCCGGCTTCTCGCCGGTGAGCATCGGACACGAGATCAGCCCAGCCATCGGCTTTCTCGACCGCTTGCAGACCACGCTGGCCGACGCGGCGACCTCGGGGCTGCTGCCGCGGGCCCCGGGCCTCTACCTGCGCTCGGACGGCGGCCTCGCCCAGCACGACGACGAGGGCTGGCGTGGCTGCCACGCGCTGCTCTCGGGCCCGGCCGGCGGCGCGGTCGCCACCGCGGCGGTCGCCCGCGCCGCCGGGGTGGGCGCGGCCCTGGGCCTCGACATGGGCGGCACCTCGACCGACGTCTGCCGGGTCGACCCCGAGGTCGAGCGGGCCGAGGCCATCGAGGTCGGCGGCGTGCGCTGCGCGGTCCCGAGCGTGCGCATCTCGACCGTCGCCGCCGGCGGCGGCAGCCTGCTGCGCGTCGAGAGCGGCGTCTACCGCGTCGGTCCCGAGAGCGCGGGCGCCAGGCCCGGCCCGGCGGCCTACGGGCGGGGCGGCCCAGCCACCCTGACCGACGCCGACGCGGTCCTCGGTCGGCTGCCCGGCTTCCCGGCGGTCTGCGGTCTGGGCCGCGACGCGCCGCTCGACCTGCGCGCCGCCGAAGACGCCCTGCAGGCGCTCGATCCCGCGAAGGACCCCGGCGAGATCGCCGCCGGCTTCCACCTCGTCGCCCACGAGGCGCTGGCCCGCGCGGTGCGCGCCACCTGCGCCGAGCGGGGGGTCGACCCCGCCGACCACGCCCTGGTGGCCTTCGGCGGCGCCGGGCCCGGCCACGCCTGCGCGGTGGCCCGGCTGCTCGGCATCTCGACCGTGCTGGTGCCCGATCTGGCCGGGGTCCTCTCGGCGGTGGGCATCGGGCTGAGCCGGCGCCGCGCCACCGCGCGGGCGCCGGTGGGCGCAGAGGGCCTGGGCGCCGCCCTCCGCGGGCTCGCCGACCGGGCGCCGACCTTCGGGCCGCCCCGCTTCTCTGTCGCGGCGCGCGCGCCCGAGACCGAAGAGCTGGTCGAGCTCCCCCTGCTCGCCGCCGAGGCCGAGGGGCTGCGTTCGGGGGCGCTCGCTGAAGACAGCGTGCTGGAGCGCCTCCGCGCCGCGCTCGCCGCCGCCCTCTCCGCCCGCCTCGGGGGCGCGGCGCCGGCCGCCCCGCAGCTCGAGCTCGTCGAGCTCCGCCTGAGCGTCGAGGCCGAAGGCGACCCGTCGCCGCCCCTGCCCGCGCTCGGCGCCCGCGGGGCCGCCACCGCCCGCCAGGTCGCCGCGGTCTTCGACGGCCGCTGGCGCGACGTGCCCTGCGTGGGCCCCGACGACGTGCGCGGCCTGCGCGGCCCGGCCTTCGTGCTCGGCCAGGGCTGCACCGTGGTCGTCGAAGACGGCTGGGTCGCCCACCGCGAGGCCGGCCTGCTGCGCCTCGTCGACCACCGGCCGAGCCTGCCGCGGCTCTCGGCCCGCTTCCACCCGGTCCACACCGCGGTCTTCGCCAGCCGCATCGCCGCGGTGGCCGAGGGCATGGGCAGCGTGCTCTCCCGCGCGGCGCGCTCGGTGAGCATCCGCGAGCGCCGCGACTTCTCCTGCGCGGTCTTCGACCGGCGGGGGGTGCTCGCGGTCAACGCGCCCCACGTGCCCGTCCACCTCGGGGCGATGGGCCAGACCGTGCGGGCGCTGCTGGCCGAGCAGGGCGGCGCGCTGGGCCCGGGCCAGGCCTGGGTCACCAACGACCCGGCCCGCGGCGGCAGCCACCTGCCCGACATCACCGTGATGCAGCCGGTCTTCGTCGATGGCGACGACCTGCCGGTGGCGTTCGTGGCCTGCCGCGGCCACCACGTCGACGTCGGCGGGAAGCGCCCCGGCTCGATGGCCCCCGACGCGCGCACCCGCGCCGAAGAGGGCCTCGTGCTGCCGATCCAGCTGCTCGCCCTCGACGGCGACCCGCTGCCGCTGGCCCTGCCCGGCTGCCGCCGCCCCGCCGAGGTCCACGCCGACCTGCGCGCCCAGGTCCGCTGCTGCGCGCACGGGGCCGCCACGCTCGGCCAGCTCATCGGCGATCTCGGCCTGCCGGTCTTCCTGGCCCAGCTCCAGCACATCCAGCGCGCGGCCTGCTGGTCCACCGAGGCGCTGCTCGCCACCCTGCAGGGCACCCACCGCGCCGTCGACCAGTTCGACGACGGGTCACCCCTGGCCTTGCAGCTGCACATCGCCGAGGGCCACTGCGCCGCGCGGGTCGAGGCGCCGGCCCACCAGGGCTCGCTCAACGCGCCAGTGGCGGTGCTGCGCGCGGCCCTGCTCTACAGCTTCCGCTGCCTGAGCGGCGGCGAGCTGCCGATGAATGAGGGCGCGCTGACGCCATTCTCCATCGAGGTCAACCCCGGCGGCCTGCTCGATCCGGGGCCTGAGGCGGCGGTGGCCGGCGGCAACGTCGAGACCAGCCAGCGCCTCGTCGACCTGATCTTGGGCGCGCTGGGCGTGGCCGCCGCGAGCCAAGGCACCATGAACAACCTCTGCATCGGCTTTTTGGCCGAGGGCGGGGCGGATGGGCCCACGCTCTACGAGACCATCGGCGGCGGAGGCGGCGCCGGCCCCGGCCACGCCGGCCTCTCGGCCTGCCAGGTGCACATGACCAACACCCGGGCCACCGACGTCGAGGTGCTCGAGGCCCGCTTCCCCTTGCGCCTGCTGCGCTGGGGCCTGCGGCGCGGCGCGGGCGGGGCCGGGCAGTGGCCGGGCGGAGACGGCACCGTCAAGGAGTGGGAGCTGCTCGCGCCCGCCGAGGTCTGCCTGCTGGCCGGGCGGCGGACGGCGGGGGCGCCCGGGGCCGCAGGGGGCGGAGATGGCGCCCCTGGCGTCGATCTGCGCGACGTCGGCCAGGGGTGGGAGCCCGCGCCGCTGGTCTGGACCGCCAAGGCGGGCGACCGGCTGCGGGTGGAGACGCCCGGCGGCGGGGGCTGGGGGCCCGCCGCTCAGTTCGCCGGGGCCTCGAAGGACGAGATGACCACGTTGTCGACCGCGACGGTGGTGTAGCCGCCGGTCCAGTCCTGGAAGAGCAGGACCCGGACCCCGAGGGGGCGGCCGGCGTAGCTGTCGGGCGGATCGAGCTCGAGGCGCAGCGCCGAGAAGCCGCCGTCGGGCAGGTCGCCGATCGGCATGGCCACCTCAGAGACGACGTTGTCGCCCTCCACCTCACCCGTGGTGTAGAGGTACACGTACACATCACCGCTGGTGAACGGCGTGCGCTGGCCCAGCGCGAGCTCGAGGGTGTAGAGGCGCTCGGCCTCGACCTCGACGAGATCATCGCGCAGGTCGAAGTGGCCGCCGAAGCTGCCCTCGGGGAGGCTGGCGTAGCCGGTCAGGTACATCATCTGCGCGCCGCCGGCGGGGGCGGGCAGCGGGTCGCTCGAGGTGAACTCCCCCGCCGCGTCGCGCATCAGGCCGCCGTCGACCCAGAACGCGAAGTCGCCGATGTAGATGTCGTAGCCGCTGTAGTCGAAGGGGGTCAGCACCCAGTTGTCGCAGCCGATGCCGCGACTCGTGTAGTCGCCGCCCGAGATGGCCACGTCTTCGAAGGTGTCAGAGAACACCACCGCGTCCACCGGCTCGCCGCCGGTGCCGCCGCCGTCGGCTCCGTCGCTGCCGTCCGCGCCGTCTGCGCCGTCCGCGCCATCGGTACCGTCCGCGCCGTCCGCGCCGTCCGCGCCGTCTGCGCTCCCATCGGCGCTCCCATCGGCGCCGTCGGCGCTCCCGTCGGTGGCGCCCTCATCACCGCCGTCGGCGGCCTCCGCGCCTCCGCTGTCCTTTCCTCCCCCCTCACCGGCGTCACCATCACAGGCGACCGCCATCAGGCTCAGGGTAATTACGAGGGCTGCCGTCTTGAACGTACGCATCGGGGCTCCGCGGTTGGGGGATGTCCCAAGCTACGGCGCCCGCACCCCTCCCTCAAGGGGGCTCTAGGAACGCGGAGGGGTCGGCGACGGGCGAGGCCTCAGCCGACCAGCTCGCCGTGGCCCCGCGTGATGCGCACGGGGATGACCTCTTTGCTCACGCCGGGGTCGTCGCCGAGGCCGAAGTGCACGTGGGCCTGGGTCGCGAAGCGCAGCAGCACCTGGAAGAGCGTCACCCGGATGCGCTCGACGAGAGAGCCGTCCCCGTTGATGATCTGCTCGTAGCCCATGACCATCGTCCACCGGCTCTGGTGCAGGCGGATGGTGCGGGTGGCCCGCAGCTCGGCCAGCGCCGCCCGGACGTCGGGGGTCTCCATGTAGCCGACGTGCATGCGCACAGCGACGACGTTCTGCTCAAAGGTGCTGACCTCGAAGCGGGGCCCCTGGTAGTAGGGCACCTCGTCCTCGTAGGCCACCGCGAAGACGGTGATGTGCTTGGGCAGCGCGCCGTAGCGCTTGAGGAAGCCGCCGAGCACCAGCGGGCAGCGGTCTTGGGCGAGCGAGACCCGCTGCGAGCTGAGGAAGACCATGGCGCGCGGCAGCTCGGGCACGCGGCCCTTGGCCTCGATGAGCTCGCCGATGGTCGGCCGCTCGGCGCGGGAGAAGGCCTCGCCGATGGCCCGCCGGCCGTCGCGCCAGGTGACCATCATGATGAACAGCGCGCCGCCGATGAGCAGCGGGACGTAGCCGCCGTGCATGAGCTTGGCGACGTTGCTGACGAAGTAGGCCAGATCGATGAGGCCGAAGGTCGAGAAGACCGCCGCGGCGACCAGCGGACGCCAGCCCCAGATCCGGGTCGAGATGAAGTACATGGCCACCGAGGTGGTGGCCATCACGCCGGTCACGGCGAGGCCGTAGGCGCCGGCGAGCTCGGACGCGGTGCGGAACTCGACGACCAGCAGGCAGCAGCCAGCCCAGAGCGCGGCGTTGATGGCCGGCAGGAAGATCTGCCCCTCGACGTCGCGGCTCGTGTGGACGATGGTGACCCGGGGGAAGAGGCCGAGGTTGATCGCCGAGCGGGTGAGGCTGAACGCGCCGGAGATCAGCGCCTGGCTCGCGACGATCGTCGCCATCGTGGCGAGGCCGACCATCGGGTAGAGCAGGCCGCTGGGCACCATCGAGAAGAAGACGTTGCCCTGCTCGATGGGCTGGCCGGACAACAGCAGAGCGCCCTGCCCGAGGTAATTGATGACGAGCGCCGGGTAGACGACCAGGGCCCAGGCCCAGCGGATGGCCCGGGCGCCGAAGTGGCCCAGATCGGCGTAGAGCGCCTCGCCGCCGGTGATGCAGAGCACCACCGCCCCGAGGATCGACGCGACGGTGGGCAGCGGAGCGCCGACCAGCAGGCTCGCGGCGTGGCGGGGGTCAAGCGCGGCGAGGATCTGCGGTGTGGCGATGATCTGGCGAAGACCCAGCGCCGCGATGACGGCGAACCAGACCAGCATCACGACGCCGAAGACCCGGCCGACGCGCTCGGTGCCCACCCGCTGCATCGCGAAGAGCAGCGTCAGGATCACCAAGGTGAGCGGCACCACCACGCCGTCGAGGCTGGGCTCGGCGACCTGCAGCCCCTCGACCGCCGAGAGCACCGAGATGGCCGGCGTGAGCAGGCCCTCGCCGTACAGCAAGGCGGCGGCGAAGATGAGCGCGCTGGTCAGCAGGGCCGGCGAGCGCGTCCGCGCGCTCTGCAGCAGGCCCATCAGCGCGAAGGTGCCGCCCTCGCCGTGGTTGTTCGCCCGCAGCACCAGCGCGGCGTACTTGCCGCAGATGATGAGCGTGAGGGTCCACAAGATCAGGCTGGCGGTGCCCAGCACCTCTTGCTCGGTGTCGATGCCGCCGTGGCGCCGCACCTCGCTCCAAGTGTAGAGCGGGCTCGTGCCGATGTCGCCGTAGACCACGCCGACCGCGCCCACGGCGAGGGACCAGAGCGCGCCCTTCGGGCCGTGCCCGCCTCGGCCACCGGCGGGCGGCGGCGCGTCGCGGGGCGTCGTCGGGGGATCTTGGGTCGGTGATCGCGGCTCATCCATGAGCGGGCCGTAACCAGCGCCCCAGAGGCCGCGCAGACCCCGGACTGTGGCATTCAGTCGTCAAGGGCGCAGGCGCCGGGGCCGCGGGTGTCCCCGCAGGTGCCGCAGGGGCTCGGGGCGGGGCCGGGCGCGCTGGCGCTCATGCGCGTGACCGCCTGGGCGCCCGCGGCGACGGCGAAGCCGCTGACCAGCCGGTGCAGCGCGGCGCTGGCGCAGCGGGGGCAGCTGGGCTGGGCCTCGCCCCGCACCAGCTTCTCGAACCGGTGCTCGCAGGACGCGCAGCGGTACTCGTAGATCGGCATGTCCGCCTCTCGCCCGGGAGCGCGCGGACCACCGCCCGCGTGCGGCGGCCCGGGCCCGCCGCCGCGGTCTGCCTAACGTGGTCGCGCCGGCCTACTTGGGGATCTTCAGCTTCATGCCGACCTGCAGGGACTTGTCGCCCTTGAGCTTGTCGGTGTTGGCGGCGCGGATCTTCCCGGCCTTGCTCGAGTCGCCGTAGTAGCGGGCCGCGAGGCCGCCCAGCGTGTCGCCCTTGGCGACGACATGGGTACCACCGGGCGCGGCCTTGGCCGCAGCCGCCGGCTTGGCCGCCGGCTTCGCGGCGGGCTTCGCGGCGGGCTTGGCCGCCGGCTTGGCGGCCGGCTTGGCGGCAGGAGCAGCGGCGGGCTTGGCGACCGGCTTGGCCACCGGCGCGCCAGGGACCGCGCCGGGCGCGGCGGGCGCGTCCTCGGCGGGCTCCATCGCCGGGGCGACCGCGGGCGCGGCGACCGGCGCCTCGGCGGCCGGCGCGCCGCCCGCAGGCATCGCGGCCTCGGCGGCGGGCGCGTCACCCTCGACCACGACCGGCGCGGCGTTGGCGGCGGGCGCAGCGGCGGCCAGCGCGCCCGCGGCCTGCGGGGCCTGGCTGGGGCCGCGGAAGACCATCGTGGCGAGGAGCAGCGCCCCAGCCGCGCCGGCGATGAGCGCCGCGGCGCTGGACCAGAGGTTCACCCGACGGGAGAGGTCTTCGGCTTGCTGCTCGAGCATGGCGTTCTCTGCCCGGAGGCGCTTGGCGTCGGCCTTGAGGCTGCGCAGCTCTTTGGCCGCGGCGTCAGCGGTGCGGGGGCGGCCGGCCTCTTGCTCGGCGATGGTGCGCCGGAGCTGGGCCTCGACCTCGTAGCGGACCTCGGGGGGCACGTCGGCGCCCTTGGCCGCCGCGACATCAAGCTGGCCGAGGGCCTCTTGCCACAGCCCACGGGTCGCCAGCACCTTGCCGAGCAGCAGGGCGGCCTCGCCGTCGGACGGGTCGAGGGTCAGCAGCATGCGCAGGCGGTCGGTGGCGGGGGCCAGCCGGCCGGCGGCGATGAGCGCGAGGGCCTCGTCGTAGAGCGAGCCGGGCACGTCGACGCCCGAGTCGTGCAGCACGCGGGCGATGTGCTCGGTGGCGCCGGGCAGACCGGAGCCGCGGGGCTGCTCATCAAATGCGAGGGGAGAGGATGGGGACATGGGATCCCTCATGGGTCTGGCGGCCCG
>JBJONS010000186.1:0-13932 GCA_046051725.1 Pseudomonadota bacterium
TGGGGGGCGCCCCCGCGCCCTCGCCCTTCGCTCCGAACCCCGAGCAGTCGACGGGTACCACGTCTCGCGGGCCGTTCTCGCCGCCTCCCCGCCTCGGCGACAGCGAAGACGCGCCGACCACCGTCGCCGCGCCCACCAGCGGCGCGGCTTGGGCCGGCGGCCTGCGCGCGCCGGCGCCCTCGCACAGCGCGGTGCCCGATCCGAGCGCCGAGCCGACCACCCGGGTGCCCCGGCACCTGCCGCCGGCCCCGGGCCTGGCCACGCTGCCGCCGCCGCCGGCGGCCCGCTCGGCCTCGCTCGACACGCCCGAGCTGAGCCCCGGCGCCACGCTGATCCCTCCCGATGACCTCGCCGACTGGATCGCCGAGGGCGACGCCGACGAGACCATGCTGCTCGTCCGGCCCGATCTGGCGAAGAAGAAGCGCGACTACTGATCTGGGGCAGGGGGGCGACGCTTGGCGCGCCTCGGCGCGCAGGGCGGCGCATCCCCGCGCCGCCGCCCTGGGCGGGCACCACCTCTGCGCGAAGATGACCTGCTCATCGTCATCCCCGCGGAGGCTTCGGCGCCCGGCCGGCGATCAGAGGTCGCGGCTGCGGCGCTCGACCTGCTCGGCGTGGGTCTTGCACTCGACGCACTGGGTGGCGACCGGCCGGACCTTGAGGCGCTTGTAGGTGATCGGGCTGCCGCAGGTCTCGCAGACGCCGTACTCGCCCTCGCCCATGCGCTCGAGCGCGCGGCCGAGCTTGTGGATCATGATGCGCTCGCGGCCGGCGAGGCGGAGCACGAACTCGCGGTCGGACTCGTCGCTGGCCACGTCGACCGGGTCGGACTCGACGGGCCGATCCTCGACGAGGTCCTTGACCGCGTCCTGGCCGCTCTTCATCAGGTGGTGCAGCTCGATGAGCAGCAGCTTGCGCAGGTCGGCGATCTCTTCTTGGCTCAGGTACTCGTCGGGCGGCAGCGTGGTCGCGTCGGCGGCGAGCAGCGCGGCGAACTCCGGCCCGAGGGCGATGGCGAGGGCGGCCTGCGCGGCGGTGTCGGTCGGGGCGGTGGACATGCGATCTCCGAGGTGCGGGCCCCTGTAGGGACCGCGCGGGCGAGGTCAAGCGGGTCGGGCGGGCGCGGGGGACTTGGCGATGGGGGAGCGGTGATTAAGGCCGCCCGCCGTGGGGCCGGGCGGGCGGTGCGGGGGCGCTCCCCGTGGGCGCGTCCGGCAGAGGGGCGCTTGTAGGCCAGCGGCGCGCGGGGTCAAGGCCCTGCGCTCACCCGGCTGCCGGGCTGCGGTCTGGCCCGGCGCGCCAGGGCAGGTGACGGGTTCAGGTCAGGGCCAGCGGGGTGGGGTGCTGCGCGGCGCGCGCGGGCCCCGCCCCACCCGAATCGGCCGGTCCCTGCGCCGCTTTGAGCGCTCCCGCGGCCCCTCCTCCCTCCGGTCCGCCCGCGCGCGGCGGGTCCCCATCGGGCCGCGCCGATTATCTCCCCGCCGAGCGCCTGCCGAGGGCGCGGTCGGGAAATGTGCCCCCCTCCTCCTCTGGTGCCCCGTGTCGCAGCGCCCCCCGCTCTCTCAGATCGAGCCCCTGGTCCGCGAGGTCCACCCGATGCTCAGCGCGATCCGGGCCGAGGTCGGCCGCGTCGTGGTGGGCCAGCAGGCCATGATCGACCGCCTGCTCATCGGCCTGCTCTGCCGCGGCCACGTGCTGCTCGAGGGGGTGCCCGGCCTCGCCAAAACCCTGACCGTGCGCAGCCTCGCCGAGAGCCTGCACCTGCGCTTCTCGCGCGTGCAGTTCACGCCCGACCTGCTGCCCGGCGACGTGCTCGGCACCCAGATCTACGACCCGCGCGAGGGCGTCTTCCGCACGCACAAGGGCCCGATCTTCGCCAACATCGTGCTGGCCGACGAGATCAACCGCGCGCCGGCCAAGGTCCAGAGCGCCCTGCTCGAGGCCATGCAAGAGCGCCAGGTGACGCTGGGCGAGGCCACCCACAAGCTGCCCGACCCCTTTTTGGTGCTCGCCACCCAGAACCCGATCGAGCAAGAGGGCACCTACCCGCTGCCCGAGGCCCAAGCCGACCGCTTCTTGCTCAAGGTCAAGGTCGGCTACCCCACCAAGGCCGACGAGCGGGCCATGCTCGAGCGCTCGACCGAGCCGACCCCGGTGCTGCGCCCGGTGGCCGACGCCGCGGCCCTGGCCCGGGGCCAAGAGGCCTGCCGCGCGCTCTTGATGGAGGGCGTGATCCGCGACTACATCGTCGATCTGGTGCACGCGACCCGCAAGCCCAAGGACTACGGCCTCGATCTCGGGCGCTTCCTTGAGGTCGGCGCCAGCCCCCGGGCCACCCTCGCGCTCGAGCAGGCCGCCCGCGCCCACGCCCTCATCGACGGGCGCGCCTACGTCACCCCCGACGACGTGAAGGCGATCGGCGCCGACGTGCTGCGCCACCGCGTGCTGCTGACCTGGGAGGCCGAGGCCGAGGGGCTCACCGCCGAGGACCTCATCGCCAAGATCTTCGCCGGCGTCCGCACCCCCTGAGACCCGCCGCGATTGACGTCCTCCGCGCTGTTCTCACGGCGCACGCGCCGCCCCTCCCTCCGCCCGCCCGCCCGTCCCCAAGGCCCCGCGCATGCTCAGCGTCGAGGAGCTCCGGCAGATCCGCCGGCTCCACATCCAGCTCAACCGCCGCGTCGACAGCCCTTTTGCGGGCGAGTACCGCAGCGCGTTCCGCGGCCAGGGGATGGAGTTCGAGGACGTCCGCCCCTACGCGCCGGGCGACGACGTGCGGCACATCGACTGGAACGTCACCGCCCGCACCGGCCAGCCCTTCGTCAAGCAGTTCCGCGAAGAGCGCGAGCTGACGCTGCTCTTGCTGCTCGACCTCTCGGGCTCGCTGCGGGTGGGCGCTGGCGGGCGCGACGGCCGCACCGACAAGCGGCTGCAGCTCGCCCGCATCGCTGGCGCGCTGTCTTGGGCGGCGATCCGCAACGGGGATCGCGTCGGCATCATCACCTTCACCGACCAGATCGAAGAGGTGCTGCCGCCCCGCAAGGTGCGCGGCCACGCCATGCGCGTGCTGCGGGCCGCCTTCGCCGCCCCGCCCGCCCGCCGCGGCACCGACCTGCCCGGGGCCCTGCGCCGCGCCCAGCAGCTCTTGCGCCGCCGCGCCGTGATCTGCGTGCTGAGCGACTTTCTCACCACGCGGCCCGCCGGCCCGGCCCTGCGCCTGCTCGCCGCCCGCCACCAGGTCAACGCCTTCCTCATGCACGACCCGCTGGAGGAGGGCCTGCCGCGCGGCACCGGCCTCATCGAGCTCGAGGACGCCGAGACCGGCGCGCGCCGGCTCATTGACGCCGCCGCCCTGCGCCCGGCCGCGCCCTTGGCCGAGCGGGTGCGCCAGCTGCAGCGCGACGGCGCCTTCTGCACCCCGGTCAGCACCGCCGACGACCCTTTTCACCAGCTGCTCGCCCACTTTCGGCGGCTGGAGCGCCTGCGATGAGCCGCCGCGCCCGCCCCTCCGCCGCTGGCCTCGGCCTGCTGCTCGCCGCCTGCGGCCCGACCGCCGCCCCGCCGCCTCCGCCGGGCCCCGTGCACGTCGACCTCTCGACCGCCGCCCGCGCGGTGCCGGCTGGTGAGGACGCCGCGCTGACCGTCGAGGTGGGCCTCGCCCCGGGCTGGAGCCTCGAGCTGGGGTCCCCGGCCGCCGAGGGCTTCGTCATCGAGCCGACCGGGGAGGAGGGCCCGACCAACGATCGTGGGCGGGCGACCCGCAGCCTGCGCTACCGGCTGTCGGGCGGGCCGGGCAGCGCGGTGGTGCGCCTGCCGCCGGCCACCGCGACCGGGCCCGCCGGCGAGCAGCTGCCCGTCGAGGTGCCGCCGCTGTTCATCGATCTCGGCGTCACCGGCCCCAGCGGGGGCCTCAGCGAAGACCTCGCCCTGGCCCCGCCGCCCGCCGGCCCGCCCTGGGCGCTCATCGGCGGCGCCGGCGCGGCGGTGGCCCTGGTGGTCGGCGGCCTACTGCTCGCCCGCCGCCGCCGGCCCGCCCCGCCGCCGGTGCCCCTGAGCCCCGAGCAAGAGGCCCACCGCGCCTGGGCCGCCGCCCGCGCCGCCGGCCTCGACGATCACGCCCTCGCCTTTGCGCTGAGCGACGCGCTGCGGCGCTTTTTGCAGCAGATCAGCGGCTGGCCGGCCACCGCGGCGACCCCCCGCGAGATCAACGCCTGGATCGCCGAGGTGGGCCTGCTCGACGCCGCCCTGCGCCCCCGGGCCGCCCGGGTGCTCGACGCCACCGACCGCCTCAAGTTCGCCCGGGATGGCGGCGGGGCCGGCTTCTTCGACCCGCTCGAGGCCGACCTGTTCGCGGTGATCGCCGCCGCCTCGCGGCCCGCGCCGCCGCCGCTGCCCGCGCGCCCGTCTGCGCCCGCCGCGGCCGCCGCCGGCCCGCGCCGCCCTGCCGCGACCACTGGCGTGCCCACCGCGGGCGCGCCCGGGGCCCCGGCCGAGGACCCGGCCGACCGCGATCCGCCGACCGACGGCAGCCCGCCGTGGGGCGCCCCATGATCGAGCTCCACAGCCCGCTCTGGCTGCTCGCCCTGCCGCTGTGCTTCGCGCCCCTGCTGCGGCGCCGCGGCCGGGCGCCGGTGGCCAGCCTCGCCGCCCTGGTCGACCGCTGGACCCTGCGCCGCCTGCTCGCGCCCCTGCCCGAGCTGCTGCTCAGCGCCGCGCTGGTGTGCATGGTGCTGGCCCTGGCCCGCCCCCAAGAGATCAGCCGCACCCGCACCGTGAACCGCGAGGGCGTCGATATTCTGCTCGTGCTCGACACCTCAGGCTCGATGGAGGCCGAGGACTTTCAGCTCGAGGGCCGGCGGGTCAACCGCCTCGAGGCCGCCAAGCACACCATCGCCCGCTTCGCCGAGGGCCGCCCCGATGATCGCGTCGGGCTCGTTGTCTTCGGCGAAGAGGCCTTCACGCAGATCCCGCTGACCACCGACCACCGCGCCCTGCCGGGTTTTCTGCGCCAGGTGCAGCTCGGCATGGCCGGCGAGCGCGGCACGGCGATCGGCGACGCGATCGCGGTGGCCAGCCAGCGCCTCAAGGCCCTCACCGCGCCCGAAAAGATCATGATCTTGCTCACGGATGGGCGCAGCAACGCCGGCCAGGTCGCTCCGCTGGCCGCCGCCGAGGCCGCCGCGGCGCTCGGCGTGCGGGTCTACACCATCGGGGTCGGCGGGGGTGGCGGCGGGCGCGGTATTTTGGGCATGTTCGGCGGCGGCGGCAGCGATCTCGATGAGCGCACGCTGCGGGCCATCGCCGAGCGCACCGGCGCCCGCTACTTCCGGGCCGACGACACCGACGCGCTGCGCGAGGTCTACGCCACCATCGACGCGCTCGAGAAGAGCCCCGCCGAGGTCGAAGAGGTGGTCAACGCCGAGGAGCGCCACCACCCCTTCACCTTCGCCGCGATCTGCCTGCTCGGGCTCTCGCTCCTCCTCTCTGAGACCGCCCTGCGGAGGCTGCCGTGACCTTCGCCGATCCGGCCCGCCTGCAGCTCCTCTGGCTGCTGCTCCCCCTGCTCGGCTTCTTGGCCTTGGCCTGGCGGTCCCGCCTGCGCGCGCTGGCCGCGCTGGGCGCCCTGCTCGGCGCCCGGGCCTCGACCCACAGCCTGCGCAACCACC
Organism: Pseudomonadota bacterium; assembly: GCA_046051725.1. GTDB lineage: Bacteria > Myxococcota_A > UBA796 > UBA796 > UBA2385 > JAEUKK01. The sequence goes on from JBJONS010000186.1 coordinate 5,667, forward strand.
GCCTGCGCCTCGCCGCCGGGGCCCTGGCCTGCGGCCTGCTCATCCTCGCGCTGGCCGGACCGCGGCTCGGCTTTCGCTGGCAGCAGGTCGTGCGCTAGGGCGTCGACATCGTCGTCCTGCTCGACGTCAGCCGCAGCATGGACGCCACCGACCTCAGCCCCAGCCGGATGGAGCGCGCGCGCCGCGAGCTGACCGACCTGACCGAGCTGCTGCGTGGAGATCGCGTCGGGCTCGTCATCTTCGCTGGCGGCGCCTACCCGCGCCTGCCGCTGACCCTCGACTACGGCGTGCTGCGCTGGGCCGCCCGCGACAGCGCCACCTCGACCCTGCTGGCCCAGGGCAGCGATCTGGGCGCGGCGATCGACATGGGCGTGCAGCTGCTGGGCGGGGCCGAGGGCGTGGACGGAGGCGGCCCGGCGGACAAGGCCCTGATCATCCTCAGCGACGGCGAAGACCAAGAGGGAGAGGCCCGCGCCGCCGCAGAGCGCGCCGCCGCCGCGGGGGTCCGCATCTTCGCGCTGGGGGTCGGCACGCCCGAGGGCTCGCCCATCCCGCTGCCTGAGGGCGGCTTTAAGAAGGACGCCGGGGGTGAGGTCGTGCTGAGCCGCTTGGACGAGGGCCTGCTCACCGAGCTCGCGCGCATCGGCGGGGGCGCCTATGTGCGCTCGGCCGGCGGGAGCGCCGACATGCGGGCCATTTACGCCGATGAGCTGCGGGGCCGCCTCGACGGCGGGGCCGAGACCGCCACCGAAGAGAAGGTGTGGGACGAGCGCTTCCAGTGGCCGCTGGCCCTGGCCTTCGCCGCCCTGGTCGCCGCCTGCGCCCTGCCGCCGGGCCGCCTGCGCCTGCCGGGCCTCGCCCCGGGCCTGCTGCTGGGCGCCCTGCTGCTGGGCGGCCTCTCGGCCCGACCCCTGTGGGCGGCCGGCGAAGACGCTGCGGTGCAGGCTCTTTTGCAAGAGCAGCTCGCCAAGCCCAATGATCTCGGCGTGGCCGAGCGGCTGGGCGAGGCGCTGTACGCCGCCGGCCAGCACCGCCGGGCCCAAGAGGTCTTCGACGGGGTCGCCGCCCGCAGCCCCGACCCGGCCCAGCGGGCCCGCGCCGCCCACAACGCCGGGCTGAGCGCGTACAAGGGCGGGCGCCTGACCGCTGCGGAGGAGGCCTTTGCGCGCGCGGTCGAGCAGGCGCCGAGCGCGCAGGCCCAAAAGAACCTCGAGGCCGTGCAAAAGGAGATCGCGGCGCGCCTGTCCCAGCCCCCGCCGCAGCCCAAGCCGCCGCCCCAGCCGGGGGAGGAGGGCGAGGAGCAGCAGCCGCAGGAGGGTCAACCCCAGGACGGTCAGCCGCAGGAGGGTCAACCCCAGGACGGTCAGCCGCAGGAGGGTCAACCCCAGGGCGGTCAGCCGCAGGAGGGTCAACCCCAGGACGGCCAGCCCCAGGACGGTCAGCCGCAGGACGGCCAGCCGCAGGACGGCCAACCGCAGGAGGGCCAGCCGCAGGAGGGCCAGGCGCAGCAGGGTCAGCCGGCCCGCCCGCATGACGGCACCCTCGACGGCGAGCAGGCGACGCCTCCGCCTGGCGCCGAGGGCAGTCCACGGGAGCCCAGCGCCGACGACACCGGCGCGCCGCCGGGCGGGTCCGCCGCCGCCCCGGCCGCCGCCCCCGAGGGCATGTCCAAGGACGAGGCCGCGCGCCTCGTGGATAGCGTGCCTGAGGGCACTCCGCGCGTGCGGGCGAGCCGCGACCGCGCGGCTGGGAGGGACTGGTGAGCACCCCGCGCCCTGGCCTGCTGACCCCTGCGGTCCGCGGGCCTCGTTCCCCCCTCTCGCGCCGCGCCCTGCTCGGCGGCGGCCTCGCGGCGGCGGTCTGCCTCGCGGCGCCGCGCCCGGCCTGGGCCGCCGAGCTGCGGGTGGCGCTGGACCGCCCGAGCCTCGCGGTCGGTGATCTGGTGGCGCTGCGGGTGCAGCTCATCGACGGCCGGCCCCGCGGCGTGCCCGACGTGCCGGTCGGCGAGGGGCTGAGCGCGCGTTTTCGCGGCCAGAGCCAAGAGACGGTGATGGTCAACTTCGAGACCACCCGCATCATCACCTACACCTTCGGCCTGAGCGCGACCGCCGAGGGCACCTGGACCATCGGACCCATTGAGGTCGAGGTCGACGGGCGGATGCTGAAGGCCGAGCCCCTGACGGTGACCGTCACCGGGGCGCCCGCCGACGCCGAGGCCCGGGCCCTGGTGCGGGCCGGGCTCAGCGACGCCTCGCCCTTCGTCGGCGAGCTGCTGCACTACGCGCTCGTGTTCGAGCACGAGGGCGAGGCGTACAACCCCCGGTGGACGCCGCCAGAGCTGCGCGGCTTCTCCCAGCTCACCGGCACCGAGCCCGAGCAGACCGAGGCCCAGGTGGTCCGCGACGGCAAGCAGCGCACGATCACCGAGATCCGCCTGCCCCTGGTCGCCAGCGCCCCGGGGCCCCAGAACATCGATCCCGCCGTGCTCACCGCCGACATGCCGGTCTCGGCCGACGCGCGCACCGGCCGCCGGGCGGTGGATCTGTTCGGGCGCGAGCGCACCCGCACCGAGACCTTCGCCACCAAGAAGCTGCAGGCCACCGTGCGGCCGCTGCCCGAGCCCCGCCCGCCGGGCTTCTCGGGCCTGGTCGGCAGCTTCGCCCTCGAGGCCAGCCAGCTTCCGGTCAGCGTCGAGCTGGGCGGCACCCTGACCTGGGAGCTGCGCCTCGTGGGTCGGGGCAGCCTCGTCGGCTTCCGCCTGCCCGCGGCCCCCGCCGACGGCAGCTTCCGGGTCTACGACGACGCGCCGGCGGTCCGCACCCGCTGGGAGCGCGGCGGGCTCGAGTCTGAGGCCCTGTTCCGCCGGGCCTTGGTGCCCGAGGCCGCCGGCGGCCTGACCGTGCCGGGCGTCGCGCTGGTGGTCTTCGACCCCGAGCTTGAGCAGTACGTCACGCTGAAGGCCGAGGGGCAGGCCATCACGGTCACGCCCGGCGCGGACGGCGGCGAGGTGCAGCGTTTTGGCGCCCCGCCCGAGGCCGGCGGCGGGGTCGTGGACGCCCTGGGGGACGATATTTTGCCCGCGCCCGCCTCGGCCTCGCTCGGCGACCGCAGCCTCAGGGGCGCCCTGCCCGTGCTCGTCGGCCTGCCCGCCCTGCCGCTGCTCGGCCTGGCCGGGGTCGAGCTGCGCCGCCTGCTCGGGCGGCGCGGCCCGGCCCGCGCGGTCGACCCGCAGGCCCGCCTCGCGGCCCTGCCCGCAGAGCCCGCTGCGCGCCTCGCGGCCCTCGAGCAGCTCTTCCGCGAGGTCTGCGCCGCGCGCTTGGGTGTGGCCGCCCCCGCGCTCGACCGCGCCCAGGTCGCCGCGCTGGGCCCCGAGGCCGCCGCGCTCTACGCCGCGCTCGAGGCCGCCCGCTACGGCGGGGCCGCCGCCGCCCTGCCCCCGCTCGAGGCCCAGCTGCGGGCGTTGATCTCGGCCCGCAAGGCCGGGGGTGCCGCATGATGCGCGCCGCCGCCGCCCTGGTCCTGCTGCTCGTCGGCGCGCCGGCCGCCGCCCGCCCTGGGGTCGCCGACCTCGGCGGCGCCCAGGGCCTCTACGAAGAGGGGCAGGCCGCCGCCCTCGCCGGAGATCAGGCCGGGGCCGCCGCCCTCTATGTGCGGGCCCTGACCTTCGCCGGCGGCGAGCACCCGGCGCTGTACCACGCGCTCGGCAACGCGCTGTACCGCGAGGGGGACGCCGGGGCGGCGCTCTGCGCCTACGCCCGCGGGCAGCGCTTGGCCCCCCGCGACGGCGATCTGGCGGCCAACCGCGCGCGGGTCGCCCGCGAGGCCCCAGACAAGCTCGACCCGCCCGAGACGACCGTCAGCGCGTTGTTCTGGCTGAGCTTCCTCTCTGCCCTTGAGGTCGCGGCCGCCGCCAGCCTGCTGGCCACCGCCGGGCTGGGCGGCCTGGTCTGGGCCCGCGCCCGTGGCCGCGCGGTGGGCCTCGCCGGCCCGGCCGCCCTGGCCCTGTCCGCCGCGCTCGCCGCCTCGGTCTGGGTCGCCGAGCAGCGCGCGGGCACCGCGGTGGTGACCGCCGCCGAGGTCACCGCCCGCAGCGCCCGGGGCCCCGACGGGGTCGAGCTCTTCCGCCTGCACGCCGGCGCCGAGCTGCGGGTGGCCGACGCCGCCGAGGACGCCCTGCTGCTGCAGCTCCCCGACGGGCGCAAGGGCTGGGTGCCCGCCGAAGCGGCCTGCAGCACGACGCCGGGCGCGCCCTTCCCAGCGCGCTGAGCCGGCCCGGCGCTCAGGGCAGGGCCAGCGCCCAGAGCCGCCCGGCCTCGGGCTGCCCGCCGACGCTCACCTTGGGGGCGCCGAGCGTGAGCCAGGCCCCGGCGCCCGCCGCCGCCGCCGGGTCGCCCGCGCCGCTGGCGGTCCAGGCCCGGCCCGCCGCGTCGGCGTCCAGCGCCCCGCCGGACCAGGTGCTGGCCTCGGCCCCGGCGAGCCACCACACCCGCGGCGCGCCCGCGCCATAGGGCTCGGGCACGATGATGTCCAGCAGGCCATCTTCGTCGAGGTCAGCGGTCGAGAGGCCCGCGCCGAGGCCCGAGAGCGCCGCCCCGCCGCCCCAGCGCAGGCTGGCGCCCTCGGCGTCGGCCGCGCCGGTCCCCAGCGCGTCGCCCCACCACAGGTGCAGGGCGCCGCTGTTGGTGAGGCCGTCGAGCTCGCCGCGGGGCGCGCCGACCAGCAGCTCGGCGCGGCCGTCGCCGTCGAGGTCGCCGGGGGCGGCCAGCGCGGCGCCGAAGTCGTCGCCGCTGCGGGCGCCGCGCAAGGTGAGGGTGGTCGCCGCGGACAGGGGGGCGCGGGCCGGACCGGTCGCCGCGGCCGCGCCCACCGAGAGCAGGTGCACGAGCCCGGCGGTCCCCCGGTCGCCCGCGGCGGCGGCCGGGCTGCCCATCGCCAGCTCAGGGAGGCCGTCGCCGTCGAGATCACCGGCCGCGAGCAGCCCGCCCTCGCCCACCCGCTGGTTGAACGACCCGCCGAGCAGCAGATCGGCGTCCTCGACCGAGCGGGTGCCCCCGCCCAGGCCCGCGCCCCACAGCACCGCCACCGCCCCGCCGTTGGTGGCGAGCTGGTCGTCGCCGGGGCTGGTGAAGATGACGTCGAGCAGGCCATCGCCGTCGAGGTCGGCGGTGGCGGCGCGGGCGCCCAGGCGGTCGGCCGCCGCCCGCCCCACCACCACCAGGGCCGCCGCCTCTGCCGCCGGGCCGCGGGCGCCGGGCAGGTCCGCCGCCGGCACCAGCAGCAGGGCCCCGGCGCTGGCGTAGCCGCCCGGGTCCATGCCCGGCGCGCCGATGAGCGCGGTGGGGCCCCAGCTGGCGAGGGCCGGGGCGGTCCACAGCCGCTCGGGGTCGCCGAGCCGGTCGTAGGGCGCGCCGCCGTCGAGCTGCCCTGCGGCGTCGGTGGGGCCCAGCGTGGTGTCCCCGGCCAGAGCCGCGCCGCCAAAGAGCAGCAGCACCCCGGCGTCGTCCTCGGCGCCCGGCGCGCCGACCAGCAGCTCGGCGAGGCCGTCGCCGTCCAGATCGGGCAGGGGCGCGAGGGCGGCGCCCAGCTCTTGCCCCTCGCGCGCGCCCGCCGCGGCCGCGTCCGCCGCGGTCAGGCCGGCGCAGGCCGCCCAGGCCCCCGGGCCGACCTCGGGATCGGCGTCGTCGCAGTCGGTGGCGAGGGGCGCGCCATCCCCGTCGAGGTCATCGTCGGGGGTCGACGGGTCGCAGTCCTCATCCCGTCCGCTGTATGCGACCTCGACGAGGCCTGGCGCCGAGAGAGGGTCATCCTCGTCGCAGTCCACCCGGTGGTCGGCGCCGTCTGCGTCCAGGTCATCGTCGGGCGTGGCCGCGTCGCAGTCGTTGTCGATCCCATCGTAGGGCTGCTCGGCCCGGTCCGCTGCGCGCGCCGGGTCTGTGTCGTCGCAGTCTGCGGCGGCGGGGGCCCCGTCTCCGTCCAGGTCGTCGTCGGGCGTGGCCGGGTCGCAGTCGTTGTCCACGCCGTCATAGGGCCGCTCCTCGGCATCCGGCCCCACCCAGCGGTCGTCGTCGTCGCAGTCGGTGGCCGCGCTGTGGCCGTCCTCGTCGAGGTCGTCGTCGGGGGTTCGCGGATCACAGTCGTTGTCGCGGCCGTCGCGGGGGCGCTCGGCCGCGCCGGGGGAGACCTCGGGGTCGGCGTCATCGCAGTCCTCCGCCGCGGGCACGCCGTCCCCGTCGCCATCTTGGCAGGGGGACGCCGCCCCGCAGCCCGGATCGGCGCAGTCGGCCTGCCCGTCGGCGTCGTTGTCGGCGCCGTCCTCGCACTCGAAGCGGTTGTCGCCCTCGCGCACGGCGGCGCGGCCGCAGCCGGCGGCGAGCGGGGCGAGCAGGGCCCCGAGCAGCAGGGCGCCGCCCAGCGTGGGCCGGGCAGGGGGAAAAGAAGAAGGGGACCCGCGGCGGGCGCGGGTCAGGGCGAGGGGCGTGGGCATGGGACCTCCCCGGAGCGGGTCGGACCAGCCTATACGACCCTGAACCCGCCGGGGTCGGCCGGAAAGGGTGCGAAAGGCCCCGCCTCGGCGCGCGGCGCGGGGCCTGCGGGCGCGTCGACCGGACCGGGGGCCGGCGCGGGCGCCCCTCAGCCGGCCAACAGTCCGCCGTCGACCGGCAGCGCCGCGCCGGTCACCCACGCGGCCCCGACGAGGTAGGCCACCGCCTCGCCGATGTCGGCGGGCTGACCCAGCCGCCCCAGCGGGTGCAGCGCGGACAGGGCGGCCAGGCGGGCCTGCGGGTCGTCGCCGCCGCGGGGCGCTTCGGTCATCGGCGTGGGCACCACCCCGGGAAGCACGGCGTTGCTGCGCAGCTGGCGCGGGGCCAGCTCGACGGCGAGGGCCTGCATCAGCCCGAGCTGGCCCGCCTTGGCCGCCGCATAGGGGCCGGTGCCGGGCGCGGGCCGCGCCGCCAGGGTGCTGCTGATGAAGGTCAAGGAGCCGGGCCCCGCCTGGCGGGCCGCCCAGGCCGCGCTGAGCAAGGCGGGCCCCACCACGGTGACCTCGTGCAGCTCGCGCCAGAGCGCGGCGGTCCAGGCCGACAGCGGGCCGTGCAGGTAGACGCCCGCGTTGTGCACGATGTGATCCACCGGGCCGACCGCGTCGAGGATGACGTCCGGATCACCGGTCACGTCGCCGACCACCGCGCGGCAGCCGAGCGCCGCGGCGGCGGCCCGCAGGGGGCCCTCGCGGCGGCCGAGCAGGGTGACGGCGTGGCCGCGGGCGCGCAGGGCGGCGGCGATGCCCTGGCCGAGGCCGGTGCCGCCGCCGGTGATGAGGACGGGGGAGCTCACGCGGACCTCGGGGCGGCCGGGACCGCGATGGGGGGCAGGAGGCGGGGCGCCCCGCGCGGGGCGGGCACCTCGTCGTCCGGCAGGAAGGCCGGACGGTTCAGGCAGAGCAGACCCGCCGGGGCCCCGCCGGGGTTGGCGTAGCCGTGGGTGAGGCCCCGCGGCCAGCAGCGGCGGCGGCCGATGGGCTGCGGGCGGGCTGGACCCTCACCCTCCCAGCCCCAGAGCCCCGGGCTGGACACAAGCTCCCACTCGGACATCACCTGGTGGTGGTGGTGCGGGATCTGTCGACCCGGCGCCACGATCAGGCGCACGAGGCCCCAGCCCCGCGGATCTCTCGCCGGCGGGCCCTCGGCCACCAGCTCGACCCGACCCCAGGCCGGCGCCTCGACCCCCACCGGGCCGGCGACCGCCGCCCCGCGCCGCCGCGCCCGGCCGCCCGCGCGGCGCCCGAGGCAGATCTGGGCGAGGGCGGGGGTCCCGTCGCCGGGGAGCGGGGGCAGCACCGCCGCCCGGCACAGCGCCGCCGCCCCGGGGCCGCGCCCGGGGTCGATCCCCGCCGCGGCGAGCAGGTCGGCGACCGCGCGCAGGCGGCGCCGCAGCGCCGCGCGGGCGCCCCGGGGCAGGGGAGCCGCGGGCCAGACCTGGGCCGAGAGGCCGTGGCCGCCGCCGATCCGCAGCCGGAGGGGAGCGGGGCGGTCAGCGCGCAGGGCGCGGGGCTGGCGGGCGGGGGCGGCGGGCATGGGGGGCGCTAACGCCGCGGCGGCGACCGGCACGGGGGCGCGGCGGGCCGCGGGCGCGGCTAGACTGGGCCCATGCGCCACCCCCTCCTCCGCCCCGATCCCGCCCCGCGCGCCCTCCGCGGGGGCGCCGCGCCCCTCCTCCTCCTCGTGCTCGGCTGCCAGGGGGCGGACGCGCCCGGCTCCTCCCCCAA
>JBJONS010000187.1:0-4785 GCA_046051725.1 Pseudomonadota bacterium
GCCCCAGGGTCTTCACCAGTGGCGGCAGCTGCTCTTTGTGCACTGGGAGATCGATCCGGCGGCGCTGCAGGCCACGCTGCCCGCCGGGCTGCAGCTCGACACCCACGCGGGCCGGGCCTACGTCGGGCTGGTCCTGTTCACGATGCAGGGCATCCGCCCGACCCGCTTTTTGCCGCCCTTGCCCGGGGTCTCGGCCTTTCACGAGACCAACGTGCGCACCTATGTGCTGGGGCCCGACGGGCGGCCCGGCGTGTGGTTCTACAGCCTGGATGCCGCCAACAGCCTCGCGGTGCGGGCGGCGCGCTGGGGCTGGCACCTGCCCTACTTCCGCGCCGACATGCAGCTCGAGCAGCAGGGCGACCGCCTGCGCTACGCCTCGACCCGCCGCTGGCCCCCGCCGGCCCCGGCCCGCGCGGCGGTGCAGGCGACCATCGGCGCGCCGGTCGGGCCGGTCGACCCCGAGGGGCTGACCTTCTTCTTGGCCGAGCGCTACCTGCTCTACGCCTGCGCGCCGAACGGGGCGCTGTCGGTGGGCCAGGTGCACCACGCGCCCTACCCCCTGCACCACGCCACCCTCGACGCCCTCGACGAAGACCTGGTCGCCGCGGCGGGCCTGCGGCCCCAGGGCCCGCCCCTCCCGGCGCTGTACAGCCCCGGGGTCGACGTCGAGGTCTTCCCGCTCGGGCCCGCCTGACCGCGGCGCCCCGCGGCCCGCGCCTGCCGTCCTCCCGTCTGTTGCCCACCTCCCCTCCCCTCCCCGTTCGTGGCCCTGGCCGCCTTGAGGACCCGATGACCATCTCCTCCGCACGCTTCTCGGGCCACCGCGCCCTCGTCACCGGCGCCAGCAGCGGCATCGGCCGCGCCACCGCCGTGGCCCTCGCCCAGGCGGGCGCCCGCGTGGCCGCCCTCGCCCGCGACCGCGCCGCCCTCGAGGCGCTGGCCGCCGAGCTGCAGGCCGAAGGCGCCGAGGTGCACGTCATCTGCGCCGATCTGCGCGATCCAGGGGCCCGGGCCGGCGCGGTCGAGGCCAGCCTGGGCGCGCTGGGCGGCCTCGACCTGCTGGTCAACGCCGCGGGGGTCATCGGCGCGGGCACCATCGAGACCACCGCGCCCGAGGCCCTCTCGGCCATGATGGAGCTCAACGTCACCGCGCCGATGGACCTCATCCAGCGCTGCCTGCCCGCGCTCAGCGCCCGCCCCGGCAGCGTGGTCAACGTGTCGAGCGTGACCGGCCTGCGGGCCTTCCCGGGCGTGCTCGCCTACGCCACCAGCAAGGCCGCCCTCGACCAGCTCACCCGCTGCGCCGCGCTCGAGCTGGCCCCGCGCGGGGTGCGGGTCAACGCGGTGAACCCCGGCGTGGTGCGCACCGCGCTGCACCGGCGCGGCGGCATGGACGAGGAGCGCTACGCCGCCTTCGTCGAGCACAGCCGGGGCACACACCCGCTCGGCCGGGTCGGCACCCCCGAAGAGGTGGCGGCGGCCATCCTCTACTTGGCCTCGGACGAGGCGGCGTGGATGACCGGGGTGACCCTTCCCGTCGATGGGGGAAGGCAGCTCACCTGCGCCCGTTGACCCATATACTCAGGCGCCGGCCCGGCCCGGGTCGCGACGGTGGGCGGCGAAGGTCGCCGCGACCTCGGCGCCCGCGGGCACCCACAGCACGGCGTAGCCGTTGACACAGTGGCGCTGGCCGGTGGGGGTCTGGGGCGCGTCGTCAAAGATGTGCCCCAAGTGGCCCTCGCAGCGGGCGCAGCGCATCTCGGTGCGCACCATCCAGTGGCTGCGGTCGACCACCGTGCGCAGCGCGCCGGGCTCGACCTCGTCCCAGAAGCTCGGCCAGCCGCAGCCCGAGTGGAATTTGTGGTCGGCGCTGTAGAGGCGGGCGCCGCAGCCGGCGCAGTGAAAAGCGCCCGGGCCCGGATCGCTGAGGTAGCGGCCCGTGCCCGCACGCTCGGTCGCCGACTCGCGCAGGATGGCGTACTCAAGCGGGCTCAGCAGGGCCCGCCAGTCCTCGGGCCGCAGGCGGCGCGGGTCGAGCGCGGGGTTCTGGGCGGGGTCGGTCGACGGGTCGAGCGGAGCGGGCATCGGGGGCCTCTCTCGAAAGGGGTAACGAAGCTCAGGGGGTGAGCTGGTACAGGGTGCCCTGACCGAAGTCGGCGACATAGAGCTCACCTTGGGGGTCACGGGCGAAGGTCGAGGGCAGGATGGCCCACTTGCCGAGCAGCTCGGCGCTGACCAGCGGACCAGCGGAGCCCGCGGGGTCGGCGGGCAGGGGCACGCTCCACAGCCGGCCGCTCAAGAAGTCGCCGAAGACATAACGGCCAGCCAGGGCCGGGATGGCCGACCCGGTGTAGACATAGCCCCCGGTCACGCTGCCATCGCCGTCCTTGTGCGGGTACTCGTAGAAGGGCTCGACCAGCCCCTCGGCGCTGCACGTGGCGTCGGCGGGGAAGCAGCGGCGGCCCTCGCGCACCGCCCAGCCGAGGTTGTCGCCGGCCTTGGCGATCGACAGCTCCTCCCAGGCGTACTGGCCGACGTCGGCGATGACCATGCGCCCGTCGGGGGCGAAGCCAAAACGCCACGGGTTGCGCAGGCCGATCGCCCAGGTCTCGGGCGGCGCGCCGGGGATCTTGGGGTTGTCGCTGGGCACCGACCAGGCCCGGGCGCCGTCCGGCCGCCGCGGGTCGATGCGCAGCATCGAGCCGAGCAGGGTGGCGGGGTCTTGGCCGTGGCCGTGGGGGTCTTCGCGCCAGCCGCCATCACCGAGGCCGACATAGAGCAAACCATCGGGCCCAAAGACGATCTGCCCGGCGTTGTGGTTGGCGTAGGGCTGCGGCACCTCGAGCAAGACCTCGGGCGGCCCGGCGGTCCACCGCCCGGCCTCGACCGTCACCGCGACCCGGCCGACCTGGGTGCAGCCCTCGGGGCTCGCGCAGGTGCGGGTGGCGTTCCAGTAGAGCGCGCCGCCGGCGGGCCCAAAGTCGGGCGCGAAGGCCAGCCCGAGCAGACCCTGCTCGCTGCGGGTGAGCACGTCGAGCGCGAACAGCGGCCCGAGCGGGCGGGCCTCGGCCCCGCTCAGGTCAAAGAGCAGCGCCTTGCCTGCCTTCTCGGCGATGAGCACCAGCCCGGGGTGGGCCGGCGAGAACTGGGCGTCGGTCGGCTGCTGCAGCCCGGTGACCCGCGGCTTGAGCTGCACCTGCTGCGGCGGCTGGGCCTGGGCCTCGCCCCCCTCGGCCACCGGCGCGTAGTCGCTCGGGTAGACGTTGATGATCATGGCGCGGAGCCCATCGCAGCCGGGCAGCGCGCTGGCGATGAGGGTGGCAGACAGCAGGCGGCGGAGCGGACGGTGGCGGCGCATGGGACCTCGCGCCCCCGGGCTATCCCCGCCGGCGGGGCGCGCCGGGCCGCGGCGCAGGCTCAGGGCGGGTCGGGGCGCCACCAGAGCAGCAGGGCCGCCCCCCTCCGCTCGATCTGCAGCGCCCCGCGGGCCGCCAGCCGGGCGGGCAGGGCCTCGACCAGGGCCGGCCGGTCGCGGTGGTGCAGCAAGACCAGGGCCACGCGCGGGTGGCTGGCCCCGAGCAGCTCGATGCTTGGCCGGGCCTCGTCATGGACGTAGACCACGTGCTGCACCCCATCCTCGCGGGTGTGCAGGCGGGGCTGGCCCAGCCGGTGGTCGCTGTGCGGGGCCGGCGCGCCGTCGGGCCCGCGGGGCCGCACCCGGGGCAGCGGCCGCCAGGGGTCCAGCGCCCAGAGCCCGGCGCTGAACCGCCGCTTGTCGTCGTCATTGGGCGGGGCGGGCCGCAGCAGCACCAGCGCCTCGCCGCCGCAGGCCCGGTCGGGCGCCCCCTCGCCGCAGGCCCAGCCCGGGCCGAGCGCGGCCAGCGCGGCCCGGACCGCCTGGGCCTCATCCCCGCCCCGCGCGGCCCAGAGCTGCCCGAGCTGCAGCCCCTCGACCCGGGCGGTCGCCCCCGCCGCGAGCAGCCCGAGCGCGAGCACCGCCGCGCGCAGGGCCGGGCGCCCCCGCGCCGCCGCCGCCACGCCCAGCGCGGCCGGCGGGCCAAAGAGCAGCAGCGGACCATACTGGTGGGGCGCCGCCGCGCCCGCCCCGAGCAGCAAGACCAGCCCGAGCGCGGGCACCACCAGCGGGGCCCGGGGCAGCGCCGCCGCCGGCCCACCCCGCCCCGGCCCCGGGGCGAGCAGCAGGCCCGCCAGGCTGAGGATCAGCCCCAGGGCGCCAAAGCGCTCACAGAGGTCGGCGGCGATGAGGGCGGGCTTGAGCGGCGGCTGGCGAAAGCTGCCCGGATCGCTGAGCCGCCCCAGCGCGCCGGGGACCAGGGGCGCCGCCGCGAGCGCGAGCAGGCCCACCCGCGCCCACCGCCCGCGGCGCGCGCGCAGGGCCCAGCCGGCGGCGCTCAGCGCGCCCAGCGCGTGCGTCCAGCAGAGCAGGGCCGCCCAGCCGACGCCCGCGGTGGGGCCCGCGCCGGGCCGGGCGAGGGCCGCCCACAGCCCGGCGAGGCCGAAGGCGAGCAGCGGGTAGCTGTTCAGCTCGGCGCTGTAGTGCACCTGCAGCGCCCCGCCGGCGAGCAGCAGCCCGGCGAGCGGGGCCCGGCGGGCGACCAGGGCCACCGCCGCGGTCGAGAGCAGCGCGCTCCAGGCCACCCAGGCGAGGGGCCGCGGCAGCAGCAGCTCGAAGGCCGCCTGCTGCAGCGACCAGAGCGGCGGGTGCAGGCCGGTCCAGGTCGTGAGGGCCGCGACCCGATCGCCCGCCGCCAGCGCGTCGACGGT
>JBJONS010000188.1:0-4200 GCA_046051725.1 Pseudomonadota bacterium
CCGCCGCCACCACCGCCGCCACCGCCGCCACCGCCCGAGGCCGCGGGCAGCGCGCCGCTGAAGGCCGCGCGGGGCTCGAGCTCGACGAAGCGCACGATGCGCCCATCGACGTCGACCGTGAGGTCTGAGAACTGGGCGGGCGCGGCGAGCGCCTGGGCGAGCAGCAGCGAGAGCAACATCAGCACTCCACGAGAAGGGGGGGGAACGCGCTGAGCCTACACCCGGCGGCGGCCCGCCGCGCGCGCCGCGGCGATCGCCGCGATGACGGCGCCCCAGAGCGCCCCGGTGGCTCCGCCGGTCGGCGCGGCCGCGCAGCCCGCCGGCCCGAGCTTGACGCCCTCGCCGGGCGCGGCCTGCCCGCGCGCGGTGTCGACCGCCGCGGGCGCGGGGTCCGGCGCGCTGTCGCCGGCGGGGGTGGCCTCTGCGGCGCTGTCCTCGGCCGGCAGCGGCTCGGCGTCGTCGGGATCCTCGGCCGGCAGCTCGGGCGTGGGCAGGCAGTCCACGTCGCCATCCCCGTCGGTGTCGACGTCGGGCGCCCCGCAGCCGCAGCGGCCGCGCACGGTCTTGGCCGGGTCGTCGGGGCAGCCGTCCACCGCGTCGCAGGCGCCGTCGGCGTCGCTGTCGAGCTCTTCGACATGGCAGCCGCAGAGGCCGGGCGAGGCCTTGCCCGGATCGGTGGGGCAGAGGTCGGCGTCGTCGCAGGACAGGTCGAGGTCGTCGTCGGGGCAGCCGGGGCTGCGGGGGCCCTGAATGACGACCGACGGCCAATTGTCCTCTTCGGCCCAGCCGCTGCTGCCGCCCCAGGGCGCCAGCCAGACCGCGTCAAAGCCCGCGCCGTTGCTCGGCGCGCAGCCGGCGCCGTCGGGGCCGCGGCCGCAGACGTCGGCCCGCCCGTCGCCGTTGACGTCGGCCATCTGGATGGTGGCGTAGCGCTCGATCACGCCCCAGCCGGCGGTGTTGTCCCAGTCGGGGCCGGAGATGCGGTCGCTGGTGATGCGGTCGGCGTCGAAGGGCCCGCAGATGATGCCGCTGCTGTTGCCGCGGCTGCACAGGTCGAGATCGCCGTCTGCGTCGAGGTCTCCGAGGCGCAGCGTCCAGGCGTTGTCGGGCTCGTCCCAGCCCGAGCTGTCCATCCACGAGGCGACCACCAGCTCGGCGGCAAAACCGCCGCCGGTCGACAGGGCGATGTGCAGGCCGTCTTCGGCCCGGCCGAAGAGGTCATCCAGGCCGTCGCCGTTGAGATCGGCGACCTGGATGCTGCCGTAGCGGGTGGCGAGGTCCCAGCCCTCGTCGTCGGACCACGAGGGGCCCGAGATGTAGGCCTCGTCGAAGCGGTCGCCCAGCGACAGGTAGCAGATCATCTTGCTGTTGCTGCGGGCGCACAGATCATCGAGCCCGTCGCCGTTCACGTCGCCGACCCGGATGGTGGCGTAGTTGCTCGGGTCGTCCCAGCCGCTGCTGTCGCGCAGGATGGGCTGGCTGAACACCGGCGCGAAGCCCTCGGCGGTGGCCAGGGCGCACTCGATCCCGTCGGGGCCGCGCACGCAGAGGTCGCGGCGCCCGTCGCCGTTGAGATCGAGCATGCGCAGGGTGCTGTAGTGCTCCATGCCCGCAAAACCGCGGGTGTTGCTCCACCGCGGGCCGCCGGGCAGCGGGGTGGCGACCGGGCCCACGCCGTCGCTCGGGTAGCAGTCGACGCCCGCGTCGCTGCGCAGGCAGAGATCATCGCGCTTGTCGCCGGTCACGTCGCCCCAGCGGGCGGCGGCGACGTGATCGGGGGTGGCGTCGAGGCCGCTGCCGTCGGGCGCGAGGCCGGTGGCCGGGCCGGGCAGCAGGCCCGCCGCGCTGCCCAGCTCACAGAAGTAGCCGTCGCGGCTGCGCGCGCAGAGATCGGCGAAGCCGTCGCCGTTGACGTCGGTCGAGCCGCGGGTGTCGGTCCAGGTGGCGATGAGCGCGGCGCTGGGCGTGATCGGCGCCGGCGACGTGTCACAGGTGCGGGAGGGCACGCTGCCGTAGCTGCCGCGGCTGACCCAGTCGCCCGGCGCGCTGCTGCACGAGCCGGAGAAGGCGTCGCGCACCGACCCGCTGCTCGTGTAGACCCCAAAGTGCAGGTGCGGCCCGGTCGAGTTGCCCGAAGAGCCGACCTCGCCGAGCTTCTGGCCGCAGCTCACCCGCTCGCCGACCACGACCTGCACCGTCCAGCGGCGCATGTGCAGGTAGATGGTCTCTTTGCCGTCGTCATGCTCGATGGTGACGCTGTTGCTGGTGCCGCAGTCCCCCGTCGAGCAGCGGTCGTACTCGCCGTCGTGGGTGGCGACCACCACCCCGTCGGCCGCCGCGGTGATGTCGCGGCCGGCGTCCATGCCCGACCAGCTGCCGACGCCGAAGTCATTGCCCCGGTGGCCATCGTAGGTGTCCGAGCCGCAGTTCCAGTCGCGCAGAGACGTGCCGCTGCCGTGGTCGTAGTAGGCGGTCGGGTAGAAGTGGGTGACGTCGGCCGCCGAGGCCGGGAAGGCGTAGGACTGGGCCGCCGCCCGCCCGGGCACCACGAGCGCGAAGACGACGATCTGCAGGGCCACCAGCGGGAGGAGCGCGCCGCCCCCGCGCGCGCCGACCGCCCCGGAGCGCCCGCCCACCGGCGCCCCGCTCACCGGCCCACCGGCAGCGTGAGGCTGTGCGGGCCCTCTTCCGAGGTCCAGCGCAGGGCGTCGCCGTCGAAGACCGGCGGGGACCGCAAGGGCAGCGGCAGCCAGTCGGCGGGCGGCTGGCCCGGGGCGGCCGCCGCGCGGTTGGTCAGCCGCTGCGGCGCGCCGTCGGGCAGGCGCAGCAGCCAGAGCCCGGCCACCCCGCCCTGGTCGCCGGCCCACACAAAAGCGAGGCGCGCGCCGGCGGCGTCGAAGGCGAGGCGGTCGACGAGGTGGTTGTTCTTGATGAGCGTGCGCTCGGTCCAGCCGGCCGGGCCGCGCTCGGCGAGCACGAGCGCGCCGCGCAGGCCGCCGCTGCGCTCGACCGCCAGGGCCACCCGGGCGCCGTCGGGGCTGACCGCCGGCGGGGCGCTCAGCCGGCCGAGGCGCAGCGGCGCGGCCTGACCGTCGTCGATCACCGCCAGGCCGTGGTCTTCGACCAGCCGGGCCCCGCCGGCCAGGGCCAGCGGCGCCGGCAGGTAGGCGGGGGCGACCGCGTCGCTCTCGGCGGGCAACACCCTGGCGCCGGCGCTGCCCTCGGGAGAGGCGGCCGGCGGAGCGGAGGCGGCGCTGCGGGCCCCCGCGCCCTCGGGGGAGGCGGCGAGCGGAGCGGAGGCAGCCCCGCCCTCGACCACAGCGTCGGCCGGCGCAGACGGAGGCGCCCCGCAGCCGGACACCGCGCCGAGCGCGGCGCTGACCGCGGCGGCCCGGGCAGCAGAGGAGAGGGGGGAGAGCAGGGCGCGGCGCATGGCACCTCCGGGGGTGCCGCAGCCTACGCCAAGGCGGAGCCCTGCGCACCGCGGGCTTCCTCCCCCCCCTGCTGGTCGGCGCAGGCGGACCGCCCCTGCGCGCCGGGCCGTCCGGCCCAGCGATAGACCGGCGGCCGAGGTGCAGATGATCCGCTGGCTCTGGGATGGCTCTGCGCTTCTGGTCGGCGCCGCCCTGCTCGACCCCGCGACCGGCGCGTGGACCGCGCTGTCGGCCGACCCCGAGGACGCGCTGGCCCCGGGGCCGCAGGGTGAGATCGTCGCGCTGCAGGTCAATCCCGACGACAGCCACCGCGCCGCCCTGCGCTGGGTGCGCGGCCCGCACGCGGGCGCCGCCCTGCCGCTGCCGCCCCTCGCCGCGGGCCGCTGGGGCTGGGCCCACGCCCCCCTGCCCGGCGGCGTGCTGGTCTGGGCCAGCGACCGCGACAGCGGCGAGGCGGCCTGCTTCTGGGCCACGCCGACCGCCGCCGCTCCCCTGCCCTGCCCAGAGTCCAGCTTCGTGCAGGTGGTGGCCCTGACCGGCGCGCCCAGCGGGGCCGTGGTCGTGCACTCGGTGGGCGAGGGCCACCCCGGCGTCGACCTGCTGCTGCCCATCGGCGACGCGCCAGGCCGCTGGACCCCCGCGACCCTGCCCTTCACCGACCTCTACCCCTTCGGCCCGCTCGAGCTGCTGCCCCGAAGCGACGGCAGCTACGACATCCTCACGCCGTGCCCGCTGGGCCCGCCCCGCCCCTGCCTGCCGACCGCCG
>JBJONS010000189.1:0-3045 GCA_046051725.1 Pseudomonadota bacterium
CGTTCCAGGTGGTCGATCTCAGCCGCCTGCGGGTGGTGGTCCAGCTGCCCGAGAAAGACCTGCCCCGGGTCCGCATCGACCAGAAGGCCGTGCTCGAGGGCGCATACAACGAGGGCGCCCGCGCCTCCGCCACCGTCGAGCGGATCGCCCCGGCGGTCGACGCGGCCACCGGCACGGTGAAGGTCACCATCCGCCTCGACCCTGGCCAGGGCACCCTGCTGCCTGGCCAGTTCGTCAAGGTCCGCCTCGAGGTCGACCGCCGCGACGGCGTGCTGACCATCCCCCGGCGGGCCCTGGTCTACGACGAGGGCGAGCCGGTCACCTGGCGGGTGATCGACGCGCCGCCGCCCAAGGCCGACGCGCCGGCGGCGCCCGGCGAGGGGGAGGACGAGGGCGCGTCGGCAGAGCCCAGCCTCTGGGAGCGGATCAGCGCGCTGCTGCCCCAAGACGAGGCCACGCCCGAGGGCGAAGAGGGCGCCGAGCCCGAGAAAGACCCTTGGGAGGGCATCCCCAAGCGCACCGTCGAGAAGGTGCGCCTCAAGGTCGGCTTCACCGACGCGGACTTCGCCGAGGTCCAAGAGGGCGTGGCTGCCGGCGATCTGGTCGTGACCGTCGGCAACAACAACCTGCGGGCTGAGGCGCTGGTCAAGCTCGACGGCGACGCCGACCCGCCGCCCACCCCGCCCGGCGAAGAGGGCGAGGGCAAGGGGGAGGGCGGCCGCCGCAAGGGCAAGCGGGGCGGGGGCTTCCGGTGAGCATCTTCGGCTTCGTCGTCGAGCGCCCTGTCGCCACCTGGATGGTGGCCATCGCCGCCGCGGTCTTCGGCGCGGTCAGCTACCAGCGCCTGCCCCTCAACCTGATGCCCGACCTGGCCTACCCGACCCTCACCGTGCGGACCGAGGTCGAGGGCTACGCGCCCGAAGAGGTCGAGTCCCAGATCAGCCGCCCGATCGAAGAGGCGCTGGCGACCACGCCGGGCCTGCAAGAGCTCGAGAGCCGGTCGCGCGCCGGCCAGAGCGACGTGGTGCTCGAGTTCGCCTGGGGCGCGAACATGGACGACGCGGCCCAGACCGCCCGCGAGCGCCTGCAGACCACCTTCTTGCCCGACGACGCCGAGCGCCCGCTGATCCTGCGCTACGACCCGAGCCAAGCGCCGATCTTGCGCCTGGGCCTCGCGCTGCAGCCCGGCGCGGCGGCCGCGGACGCGCCCGACCGCGGCCTGACCCTGCTGCGCGAGGTCGCCGAGAAGACCCTCAAGCGCGAGCTCGAGGCGCTTGACGGCGTGGCGGCCGTGCGGGTGCGCGGCGGCCTGACCCGCGAGGTGCGGGTCTCGGCCCGCCAAGACTGGCTCGCCGCCCGCGGGGTCAGCATCGATCAGCTCGCCACGACCATCGGCGCCGAGAACATCAACCTGCCCGGCGGCAGCATCCGCGACGGCGACCACGAGTACCTGGTCCGCACCCTCAACGAGGTCCGCAGCGTCGATGAGATCGCCGCGCTGCAGATCCGCCGCGCCGACGGCACCCGGGTCCGGGTCGGCGACGTGGCCGAGGTCCGCGAGCTCGCCAAAGACCGCGAGGTCATCAGCCACCTCGACGGCGCCGAGGCGGTCGAGCTCGAGGTCTTCAAGGCGGCCGACGCCAACATCGTCGCGGTCGCCCAAGACCTGCTCGAGCGCCTCGCCCCGCCGAGCCCGATGGACGCGATGGGCCCGCCGAGCGCGCCCCGCCTCGCCAGCCGCCTGCCCGCCGACGTGAAGCTGGTCGTGCTCGAGAACCAGGCCAGCTTCATCGAGGGCTCGATCAACAACCTGCGCAGCACGGCCCTGCAGGGCGCGGTGCTCGCGGTGCTCGTGCTGTTCCTGTTCTTGCGCGACCTGCGGGCCACCGCGATCATCGCCGCGAGCATCCCGCTCTCGATCGTCGTGACCTTCGCGCCGATGTACCTCGGCGGGGTGAGCCTCAACCTCATGTCGCTGGGCGGCCTCGCGCTCGGCGTCGGCATGCTCGTCGACAACGCCGTCGTGGTGCTCGAGAACATCCAGGTCGAGCTCGAGCGGGGCCGCGACCGGCGCGCCGCCGCGGTGCACGGGACCGCCGGCGTGGCCGCCTCGGTCACCGCCTCGACCTTGACGACGGTGGCGGTGTTCTTGCCGATCACCTTCGTCGAGGGGGTGGCCGGCCAGATCTTCGGCGACATGGCCCTGGCGGTCGTGTTCAGCCTGATGGCCTCGCTGGTGGTCGCGCTGTTCTTTGTGCCGGTGCTCGCGGCGAGCAGCGTCGAGCTCCAGGCGGCCGGGCCGCTCTCGCAGCTCAGCCCCGCCGCCCGCTTCGGCTCGCTGCGCCAGCTCCGCGACGGGTGGCGCGCCCAGGCCGGCTGGCGCCGCCTGATCTGGCTGCCCTACGGCCTTCTGCGGGCGCTCGTGCGCCTCAGCTTCGAGCTGCTCGCCGCCATGGTCGTCTTCCCCTCGGCCCTGATCGGCCGCGGCGTGGCCCGCGTGGCCCGCGGCTCGGGCGCGCTGGGCTCTGGCCTGGTCTTCGCCGCGCTCCATCGGTTTGGCGCAGGCTACGACCGGGTCGCCGCCCGCTACGGGCAGCTCATCGAGGCGCTGCTGCGCCGACCGGGGGTGGTGCTCGGCGCCGCCGCCGCCGCCGTGGCGGTCGCCTCGGTGATGGGCCTCGGCCTCGGCCAAGCGCTCATCCCCGAGCTGCACCAGGGGCGCTTCGTCGCCGAGGTCGCGCTGCCGGTCGGCACCCCGCTGGTCCGCACCGCCGCGCTGGTCTCGGCGGTCGAGGCCCAGCTGGTCGAGCACCCCGAGATTGAGCACCTGCACAGCATCATCGGCACCGAGCAGAGCGCCGACAGCCGCGCCGACGAGGGTGAGCACACCGCCCGCCTGATGGTCGAGCTCGCCGGCAGCCACGCGCTCGAGGCCCGCGAGGACGCGCTGATGGAGGTCGTGCGCGGGGCCATCCTCGCCGCCGCCGACACGGTCGAGACCGAGGCGCCCTCGGTGCAGATGACCCGCCCGAGCGTGTTCTCGTT
>JBJONS010000190.1:0-6855 GCA_046051725.1 Pseudomonadota bacterium
AGGACGAGGTTCCCGAGATGTGATCAATGATGAGCCCTTGGCGCGGGATGCAAGGGGCCGCGCCGGCCCCTTGCCCGGGGGCCTGGGGGCGGGCCGCCCCCAGCATCCACAAAACCGCAACAACGGGCATTCACAGCCCCGCCGAAGACAAAACCGCCCCACAGCGAGGAGCCCCAACCCCGGCCCAACGGCCAACCGGCCGACAGCCCCGGCCCAAAGGCCCAAAGGCCCAAAGGGCCAAAGGCCCAGCCGGCCCCAGGCCAGAAAAGAGGCGAGGCCGGCCCTCAAACGAGAGCCGGCCTCTAAGTTCCGTCGCTGCTGCCCCACCCGATCAGGGGCCACGGCTGGGTAAGGGCCGCACAGCGGAAGCGATGACCCGAAGCGTGCGCTCTACCTGGAAGGTCCCCCCCGCAATCGGGCCCCACCGCGATGAGATGGAGGAGACGCTGAGACGATGCATTGTGCGGTCCGGCGGAGGGGACGATCCAGTAGAGCGGCCGGTGCAGACCCCTGAGCCCAGGGACCTGCGGCGGCCTCGCGCGCGCTCGAATCGGAGGTGGGAAAGATGGAGGCGGGTGCCTCGCCCTGGTATGGCGCCAGCCCGTGGAGCTGTGCACCGCTTCCCCTCTTTTTTGTGCGGGCCGGGGCCCGGGCAAGGGAGGAGCGCGGAGCGGTCAGCGGTCGGAGGGAGAGCCTGGGGCGGAGGGTGCGCCTCGCGGCGCCACCCCGTCGTGCTTTCAGTATAGGGCAGCCGTGGAACGCCCGCAAGCGCGGTTGGTCACTGCTTGTCAAGAACCCGCAGGGGGCCGAATGACGGGGGGACCCGCCTCGGGCCGGCGGGCGGCGGGCCGCGGCTCGTCGGCGGTGTCGATGTCATTGATGATCGTGAGGAGCGTGTCGACCAGCGCCCGCATGGCGATCGGCTTCTGCAGCACCGGCACCGGCACCGGGCTGCGGAGCCGCAGCTCAGCCCGCGGCTGGCCGCTGAGCACCACGAGCGCAGTGAAGGGCCACAGCTCGCGCAGGCCCGCCAGCAGGTCGTTCCCGGCGATGCCCGGCACGTTCCAGTCCATCAGCACGAGATCGGGGGCGGTCGGCCCGCTGCGCGCCCGGCTGATGGCGTCGGTGCCGTTGCTCACCCCCTCGACCCGGAAGCCGTGGCGCTCGAGCACCTCGGCCAGCACGAGGCGCAGCTCGTCTTCGTCTTCGATGAGCAGCACGCGGGCGTCGTGCGCGTCGGCGTGGAGGCGGCGGCTGGTCATCGGGCGCTCGCGGGGGGCTTGGGGTGCCCGAACCTTAGCCGGGCGCCTCCCGCGCCGGGCGGGGCCACCGCCGGGGAGCGGTCGATCGCGGGCCATCCCGGAGAGGTCTCCCCGAAGGTGACAGGCAGCCCACGCGCCTCCTCCGCCCGCTGCCCGCGCGCGCGCCGGCCGGTGTAAGCGGGGAGGCCGCCGCGTCCCCGAGGTCCCGTGAGCCCGATCCCCGCCCGCCCCGCGCCCCTGCCCGCCGACGCCCTGCGCTGGCGGGTGCCTTTGGCTGACCTCGACTTCGCCGACACCGACGCTGTAGACGCGGTGGACGGCCTGGTCGGTCAGGGCCCCGCCACCGAGGCGATGGCCCACGCCGTGCACATGCAGGCCAAGGGCTACAACCTTTTTGTGGCCGGGCTCGACGGCGGCGGGCGCCTGCAGACCGTCGCCCGGCTGATCCGCGCGCTGCAGCCGGTCCGCCGGGTCCGCCGCGACCTCTGCTACCTGCTCAACTTCGACGACCCCGGCCGGCCGCTGCTCGTTGAGCTGCCGGCGGGCCGGGCCGCTGCGCTCAAGACCGGCCTCATCAAGCTGCGGGCCGCGCTCCACGAGCAGATCCCCAAGGCGCTCGAGGCCGACGCCCTGCGCGCCCGCCGCCAGGCCACCCTCGACGCGCTTGAGGCCGGCGAAGGTGGCCTGCTGCGCGCCATTCAGCGCAAGATGGAGGCCGACGGCTTCGCCCTGGTCGAGCTCGAGGACGACCCCGAGCCGGCGGTGGTCCTGACCGCCGAGGGTGGCCCCCTCCGGCGCGCCGAGCTGCTCCTGCGGGCGCCCGATGACCTGATCGGCGAGCGCCCCGTCTCCGCCCTGCTCGAGCTGTTCCGCGGCTACGAGGACGCGGTCGGCACCACGCTCGCCAAGGTCCGGGCGGCCGCGCGGGCCACCAGCAAGGCGGTCGACGCGCTCGACAAGGGCGCGGTGCGCGAGGCCCTGCGCCCGCTGCTCAAGCCGCTGCGGCGGTCCTTCCCCCAAGTGAAGGCCTGGCTCGGCTCGCTCGAAGAGGCGATCACCGAGCACCACGCTGTCTTCGTGCAGGGCGGAGAGCCCGAGCCCGAGGCGGCCGTGCTGCAGATCGCGTTCACCGCCCAGGTCTTGGTCAAGGCCGGCGCCGATGCGGCCGCGCCGGTGGTCGTCGCCGCCGATCCGACCTTCGCCGCCCTGTTCGGCGGCGTGGTCACCGACGGCCTGCAGGGACAGCCCCCCGACCACACCCGCCTGCGCGGCGGCCTGCTGCATGACGCCGACGGCGGCTTTTTGGTGCTCGACTGCGGTGATGCGGTGGCCGAGCCCGGCGTGTGGAAGACCCTGATCCGGTCCATGCGCTTTGGCGAGGTCGGCGTCCAGAACCTCGACGTGGCCACCCAAGGCGCCTGCGCGGCCCTGCGCCCCGATCCGCTGCCGCTCGACGTCAAGGTCGTGCTGGTCGGCCCGATGGCCCTCTACGTGGCGCTTTTTGAGGGCGACGAGGACTTCGCGGCCGTGGTCAAGGTCCTGGCCGAGTTCAGCGCGGTGGTCGACTACCGCCCCGGCCTGCCCCGCGAGCTGGCCGGCGTGCTGCGGCGGCTGGGCGCGCGCGAGGGCCTGCGCCCGCTCAGCGGCGACGGCCTCGCCGCGGTCCTCGAAGAGGCCGCCCGGGCTGCGGGCACCGGCGGCAAGGTGCGCCTCGACGTGGGGCGCCTCGCCGACATCCAGCGCGAGGCCGACCGCTGCGCCGCCGGCCGCTGCGTCGACCGCCCGGCGGTGCAGGCCGCCCTGCGCGCCCGCGCCGCCCGGGCCGGCCGGGCCCAGGTCGAGCTGCACGAAGAGCTGCTGCGCGGCTCGACCCGCGTGCACACCCACGGCCTCGCCACCGGCCAGGTCAACGGCCTGTCGGTGCTGCAGGTCGGTGATCACCGCTTTGGGCGGCCGCTGCGCATCACCGCCACCGCCGGCGCGGGCCGCGGCCGCGGCATCCTCAACATCGAGCGCGAGAGCGGCCTGAGCGGCAACAGCTTCGACAAGGGCGTCTCGGTGCTGCAGGGCTGGCTGACCCAGCGTTTTGGCCGGCGGCGGCCGCTCGACCTGCGGGCCAGCGTGGCGGTCGAGCAGAGCTACGGCCCGATCGACGGCGACAGCGCGACCCTCGCCGAGCTGCTGGCCCTGCTCTCGGCGGTCGGCGAGCTGCCGCTGCGCCAGTCGATCGCCGTGACCGGCAGCCTCGACCAGCTCGGCGAGGTGCAGCCGGTGGGCGGGGTGAGCGAGAAGATCGAGGGCTACTTCTCGCTCTGCCGCGACCGCGGCCTGAGCGGAGAGCAGGGGGTCATCATCCCCGAGGACAACGTGCGGGACCTCATGCTCGACGAAGAGGTGGTCGAGGCCGCCCGCGCCGGCCGCTTCTCGATCTTCGCGGTGCGGCGGGTCGAGCAGGCGCTCGACGTGATCATCGGTGAGGGCGGCGGTCCGCCCCTCGACGCGGTCGAGGCCGCGCTGGACGCCATGGCCTCGGCCACCGCCCGGGGCCTGGTGCGGAGGCGGTGAAGCCGGGCGCGTCGCCGCGATCTGGCGCGCGCAGCAGGATAAGCCCGCGTCCCCCCTCGCCCTGGGAGCCGCGCCATGGACCACTCTCCTCGCTTTTTGGCCTTGGTCGACGCCGCCCGCGCCCGCGTGCGCGAGCTCAGCGTCGCCGCCTACGCCGCCGCCCCGCCGGCTGGCGCGATTCTGGTCGACGTGCGCGAAGACAGCGAGTGGGCCGCCGGTCACGCCGAGGGCGCGGTCCACCTCGGCAAGGGCGTGCTCGAGCGCGACGTCGAGAAGCGCTTCCCCGACCTCGACGCCCCGCTGGTGCTCTACTGCGGCGGCGGCTACCGCTCGGCCATCTCTGCGGCGGCCCTGGTCGACATGGGCTACCGCAACGTCTGGTCGCTCGACGGGGGGTGGAAGGGCTGGGTCGCCGCCGGCCTCCCCGTGCGCACGCCAGGGGCAGGCGCGCCATGACCGCGGGCGGCGTGCAGCTCGACTTCCTCGACCAAGACCGGGTCGAGCGCGCCTGGCGCCTCGCGCCCGGGCGCACCCGCGTGGGCCGCGCGCCCGACAACGACCTGGTGATCCCCGAGCCGGCGGTCTCGGGCTACCACCTGCTGCTGACCAGCGGCCCCGACGGCGTCGAGGTGCGCGATCTGGGCAGCACCAACGGCACCTTCGTCAACGAAGAGCGCGTGCAGTCCACCTCTGTCCTCAACGCCGGCGATCTGCTGCGGGTCGGCCTGACGGTGCGCTGCCGGGTGCGCCTGCTGCCCGCCGAGGCCGCGCCCGCCGAGCATTGGCTGGTGCACGTCAACACCGGCCGGGCCATGCGCGCCCCGCTGGCTTTTGTGCTCGAGCACCTGCTGGCCGGCGATGACGAGGGCGACGACGAGGCCGGGCCGCCGCACGCCGTGCGCATCGAGGGCGACCGCGTGATCGCCGAGCGCGACGGCCAGCGCGTCGAGGCGGCGCTGGGCGAGCACCTGCAGCTCGGCCCCCACCGCGTGCTGGTGGTCGACGGCGAGGTGGCCCGCGAGCGCACGCTGACCGCGGTGTCCGACGTCCCGTGGACCCTGCGGGTCGACGTCGACGCCGGCGGCGGCCCCGAGGCGGCCGTGCTCGACCCCGAGGGCGAGGTGCAGGGCGTGGTGCGCGCCGGCAACCGCGTGACCGTGCTGCACCTGCTCGCCTGCCAGGTGCTCGAGGACCGGGCCGCGGGCCTCATCGACGACGAGGTCGGCTGGTGCGGCGACGAGGCCCTGATGCGCGGGGTCTGGGGCCGGCAGTGGAGCCAGAAGGGCCCGGCCAGTTTTCAGGTGCTGGTGCACCGGGTGCGCAAAGACCTCGTGCGGCTCGGCCTGTCCGGCGCGCTGCTCGAGAAGCGGGCCGGGCGCAGCCGCCTGCGGCCCGGGCTGGTGCAGCTCCAGGTCAGCCGCGCGCCCGAGGCCTGAGTGGGGGCGGGCCCCGAGGGCGCCGCGGGCCGGCGGCTCGGCGGGCGCTACCGCCTGCTCTGGCCGCTGGGCAGCGGTGGCGCCGCCACGGTCTGGGCCGCGCGGGATGAGCTGCTGGGCGTCGATCGCGCGGTCAAGCTGCTGACGGTCGAGCCCGGCGAGCGGGCCGAGGCCCTGCGCCAGCGCCTGCGGGTCGAGGCGCGCACGATGGCCGGCCTGCGCCACCCCCACATCCTGCGGGTGCTCGATCTGGGCGAGGACGGCGCCCAAGACTTCGTGGTCATGGATCTGGCGCCGCGCGGCGCGCTCTCGGCCCGGCTGGCCGCCGAGGGCCCGCTGCCCCTGCCCGAGCTGCTGCGGGTCGGCGTGCAGCTCTGCGGGGCGCTCTCGGCCGCCCACGCCGCCGGGGTGGTGCACCGCGACGTCAAGCCCCAGAACCTGCTGCTGAACGCCGAGGGTGACGTCCAGCTCGCTGACTTCGGCATCGCGCTGCTCGCCGGCGACGCGGCCCTGCGCCTGACCCGGGCCGGGGTGGCGATGGGCTCGCTGGCCTACATGGCGCCCGAGCAGCGCATCGACGCGGCCGGCGTGGGGCCGGCCGCCGACGTCTACGCGGCCGGGGCCACGCTCTACGCGCTGGCGACCAACGAGAACCCGATCGACCTGTTCTTGGCCGGGCCCGGCGCGCCGCGCTGGCTGGCCGTGCCGCCGGCCCTGCGCCCGAGCCTGCTGCGGGCGACCCGCCTCGACCCCGCCGAGCGGCACCCCTCGGCGGCGGCCCTGGGCGCCGAGCTCGCCGGCCTCGGCCCGGCCCGCGTGGACGAGGGCCCCAGCGGCTGGCTGTCGGGCCTGGGGGCCGGGCTCTCCCAGACCGACGTGAGCGGCGATGTCCTGGTCGACGCCGCGCCGCCGGCCTGGGCCCGCACCGCCGGCGCTGAGCGGGGGCAGTGGCGGGGCGCGCAGACCCGGACCGACGTAGAGCAGCCGATCCTCGACGGGGCCGCCACGGGCGAATCCAGCGCCCCGGCCGACCCGCTGACCGCGGGCGCCGCGGGCCTGCGCTGGCTCGACCCGGCCGCCGCGCCGGGCGGGGGACAGGCCGACCCCATGGTCTCCTCGTCCGCCCCCTGGTCCGCGCCTGCGGTCCTCGGGAGCAGCGTCCCCGACGTCATTGGGAGCAGCGGCTCCGCGGTCCTCGGGAGCAGCTCCTCCGCGATCATCGGGAGCAGCGGCCCCGCGATCATCGGGAGCAGCCCCTCCGCGGTCATCGGGAGCAGCGTCCCCGACGTCATCGGGAGCAGCGTCCCCGACGTCATCGGGAGGAGCCCATCCGCGGTCCTCGGGAGCAGCGTCCCCGACGTCATCCCCGACGCGGAGGCCCGCCGCCCGCGGCCCGCCCTCTGGCTGGGGCTCGGCGGCCTCGCTCTGGTCGGGGCCCTCGGGCTGGTGCTCGCGCTGCGCGGCGGCGCCGGGGAGGGCCCGCCAGGACCCGGACCCGCCCCCGCGCCGGTGGCCGCGGCGCCGGAGCCCGCGCCTGTCGTCGCGCCGGTCGCCGCGCCTGCGCCGGTCGCCGCGCCCGCGCCCGCCGCCGC
>JBJONS010000191.1:0-40158 GCA_046051725.1 Pseudomonadota bacterium
GATGATCGGCGCCGGGCTCGGGCAGCTCCGCGCGACCTGCGGCGACTGCCTCGCCGGGCTTGGCGAGGTGGACCGGCGCGGCATCGGCACGGCCTGGCTGGGGATCCGCCTCGACCAGCGCCCCAAGCCTGCGCCTCCCCCCGCCGCCGCGCCGCCTCCGCCGGCGGCTGCGCCCGCGCCGCCCGACCCGGCGCCGCCTCCTCCAGCGCCCGCCCCGGCCCCGGCGGAGCCCGCCCCACCCGCGCCCGCCTCCCCCACCGACGCATCCCCTCCGGAGGCCCCATGAGCACCGCGCTCCTCGCTCCCCTGCTCGTCGGCGCTGCCGCGGCCTCGGGCGCGTTCATCTGGCCGACCGGCGGGCTCTTCTCCGACGGCGGCGAGGGGGTCGAGGGCATCTCGGCCGTCCGGGCGCTCATCGTCGAGGACGACGATGAGCACGTCATCGTGCTCCAGGTGAGCGCAGATGCGGTGGGCGGCGGGGCCGCCTGGCTGGTGCCCCTGCCCGGGGCGCCGACCCGCGCGCCGGCCTCGATCGACCCGGCGGGCCTCGAGCCCCTGCTGCGGGCGACCGACCCGCTGTTCCCGATGGACCCCGGCTGCGGGGGCTGCAAAGGCGGCTGCGACCAGACCCGCACCTTCGACAGCGGCGCGCTGGTCGATGTCCGCAGCTTCGGCGCCCAGACCGCGGCCGGCAACCGGGCCTGGTTCGGCCCCGAGCACACCGCAGCGATGATCGACGAGCTGCGCTGGAACGGCATGACCGTCGACCCCGCGCTCGAGGCCGCGCTGCTGGACTACAGCGCGCAGGGCTGGGGCACCCTGGTCGTCCAGCTGGACGGCAGCGGCTGGGACAGCACCGCCACCCCGATGGTCGCGGTCCGGGTCGCCGGCGGAACGCCCATGCTCCCGATGCTGTTGACCGCCCGCACGGCCGCCGAGACCGTCCACGCGCTGGTCGTGACCGCGGGCCCCTCCCCGACCCGGCCCGAGGGCGCCCAGACCACCACCCCGACGCTGGGCGAGGCCCTGTACACCCTCGAGTGGACCCCGGTCTTCTACGAGGCGCGGGTCAAGGTGGCCATCGAAGAGGCCGGCGGCGCGGCCTGGGTGCTCGAGTACAGCGGCGACGGCGCCGCCCTCATTGAGCGCCAGGGCGGCCGCGGCGACGAGGGCCTGGTGCTCTTCGGCGCCGACACCGCCGAGGTGGCCGAGGCGCCCTTCGCCATCCTCGACGACCTCGCCCTGCGCGGCCTGCTGCCCGACGACCTCGATCCGGCCACGCTGCACTACACCCGCTGGCGCAGCTACCTGCCCGTCTCGGCCCTCACCGACCAGCGCTTCGGCGGCGCCCCGGGCCTCGAGGACTACGAGGTCACCTTCTCGAACGATGACTACAACGGCAGGCTGCAGCTCGTCTGGCCGGCCCTGGTGGGCATCGCCGCCCTGCGCCGCCGCCGCCGCCGGGCCTGACCCCCCCGACAGAGCCGGGGTCGGGGCCGCGCCGCCCGCCGGCCGGGTCCAGGCCGGCCGGCTGCTTCACATCACCTTCTTCCACACCGCGCTCAGACCGCCGCTGTTGTAGGTCGAGAGCAGGTTGGTCGCGGTGTTGCCCCACTTGGGGTGGTACTCGAAGTGCGGAAAGTCCCAGCCCGCGTCGCCCATCCACCGGGTGAAGCCGGCCGCCTTGCCCGCCTTGCCGAGCGACTGCCAGTGTTTGCTCGGCGCGTCCCAGCTCGGGCCCGAGTGGCTGCGGTTCCAGAACACGATGTCGACGGCGAGGCCGTAGTTGTGCCAAGACCCGCCACCCTTGACGTAGGTGACGACCGACCCGGGCTTGGTGCGACCCTTGGCGTAGAGCGCGTTCTGCGTCTCCATCGTGCGGTGGCCTTCGAAGAGGTAGGGCGAGAGGCCCTGGCCCTGCAGGGTCTGCAGCGTCTTCGCCGCCATCTTCCGGACGGTCGGGTTGACCTTGGCGCTGTTGAGGATGCCCTTGGGGTCGGCGTCGTCGACGTCGAGCTCGGCGGAGGTGGGCGCCGAGGGGTCGCCACCGCCGTCGCTGTCCTCACCGCCGCCTGTGGCCGGCGCGGCCTTGGCGGGCACGGCCTTGGCGGTCTCTCCCGACAGCGCCGCGGCGGTGGTCGGGCCGACGATGCCATCGACCGCGAAGCCGTTGGCGCGCTGGAAGGCCTTGACCGCCTTGTCGGTGGCCGCGCCGAACTCACCGTCGAGGCCGAGGCTGGCGCCGTAGCGGTTCAGCCGCCGCTGCAGCTGCTTGACGATGACGCCCTCGCTGCCGATCCGGATCGGCGGCCGGCCGGTCAGCGCGGTGCTCTCGACCCGGTCGCCCGCGCCCGCGCCCCCGGTGCCCACCGGCGCCGCGCCCGCGCCCGCGTTGAGGGCCGCGAGGGTCCGCGGCCCGACCACGCCGTCGACCCCCAGCTTGCGGCTGGCTTGGAAGGCCGAGACCGCTGCCTCGGTGCGGGGCCCGAAGATCCCCGGCCCGGTGTCGAAGTCGCGCCGCGACAAGAAGCCGAGGGCCAGCAGCCGCTCTTGCACGTGCCGCACCTCGGGCCCCTCGGACCCGCGCTTGAGCTCGGCCGCCCCGGTGCGCTTGAGGCGCGTGGGCTGGCCGGCGTCGGCGTGCCCGAGCGCGACGTGGGCCAGCTCGTGGGCGAGCAGGTGCTCTGCGCTGGCCTGCCCCGGGCGCCACGCGGCGCTGGAGAGGTGGGCCTCGCCGTCCTCGGCGAAGCCGGCCGCGCCGAGCTGCTGGGCGCGCCGGTCGGCCTCTCCGCCCACCGCCACGCGCACCCCGCTCACGTCGGCGCCGATGACGTCGTCAAACGCGGCGATCAGCGCGGCGCTCACCAGCCCGCCGCCCGCGCCCGTCGCCGGGGCCTCGGCGCCCGCGCCATCGCCCCGGGCCTGGGCGGCGCGGCGCACCACTTGGTCGGCCACCGCGTCGGCCTTGGCCTCGGCCGGGTCTTCGGCGCGCCCGACCTTCCCGGCCCGCGCCGCGTTGCCGCGCCCGGCCGGCTGCTGGGACGCGCCTTGGGCTGCACCGGGGGCTGCCCCCTGCTGCGAACCACCGCCCTGGGGGGCCTTCTGCTGCGCCTTGACCATGTGCTGCTCCGGGGGACCCGGTCGCTGGGGGCGTGGGCGACCGCGCCCTCATCCTCCCGCAGGCGGGGCCCCGGCGTCAACGCGGACCGGCCCGGGGGGCCCCGCGGGGACACCGCCGGGTCATCGACCCGCGCCCCGCCGACACCCGCCTGCGCACCTGCCGGCCCGCGGTTAGCCCGCCTGCGAGGTGGCCATGCCGGACCAAAACACTCCCCTGCTGCTCATCCTCAACGGCTCGCTGCGCGGCGCCGACGGCAACACCGGCTGGCTCTGCGCCGAGGCCGCCCGCCAGCTCGAGGGCCGGGCCGCCGTCGAGGTCCTCGCCGTGGCCGAGGGCGGGTTCAGCCTCGAGGCGCTCGAGGCCGCCCTGACCCGGGCCGACGCGCTGCTGCTGGCGACGGGGACCTACTGGCACTCGTGGGGCTCGCCGATGCAGCGCCTCATCGAGGTGCTCACGCCGCTCGAGAACCTGCCCGCCCTGTTCGGCAAGCCGGTCGGCGCGCTCGTGACCATGGACAGCGTCGGCGGCGCCGAGCTCAGCGCGCGCCTGCTCAGCGTCTTCGGCCAGCTCGGCTGCCTCGTGCCCCCCTGCACCAGCCTCGTGCTCAGCCGCCTCGCGGTGGCCGCCACCCAAAACGGCGCCCAGGACCCCCACGACGACGACATCTGGCAGCTCGGCGATCTGCCGGTGGTGCTCGACAACCTGCTCGCCTCCGCAGAGGGCCGGCCCTACCGCCCCTGGCCGGCGCGCAGCTTCGTGCGCCTGCGCGGGCCGTTCCCCGCGGCGGGCCCGCTCGAGCTCGGCGCGCCCCGCTTCCTGCCGCCCCCGGGGGTCAGGTGACGGGCGCCCCAAGCGCGGACGGCCCCCACCTGCGGACGCCGCGCCTGCTGCTGCGGCCGCCGACACCACACGACCTGCCCGCGCTCTGCGTACTGAACGCCGACCCCGCGGTCATGCGGTACTTCCCCGCCCCGATGCAGCCCGACGAGGTCGAGGCGATGCGCCAGCGCATCGAGGACCACTTCCGCCGCTGCGGCTTTGGGTTCTGGGCGGTCGAGCGCACCGCCGACGCCGCGCTGATCGGCCTCATCGGCCTCGCCGAGGTCCACTTCGCGCTGCGTGGCCGCCCTTGGCCCCCGCCCGAGGGCGCGCGCCCAGCCGTCGAGATCGGCTGGCGGCTCATCCCCAGCGCCTGGGGGCAGGGCTACGCCAGTGAGGCCGCCGCCGAGGCGCTGCGCTTCGGCTTCGAGGCGCTCGACCTCGACGAGCTGTTCAGCTTCACCGTGCCGATGAACACGCGCAGCTGGGGCTTGATGGAGCGGCTCGGCCTCCGCCGCGATCCCGGGGGCGACTTCGACCACCCGCGGCTCCCCGTCGGCCACCCGCTGCGCCCGCACGTGCTGTACCGCCTCGGCCGGGCGGACTGGACAGCCCGGGCGGGCGCTGCGCGCACCTGAGGGCGCTGCGTCCCGGATCCGAAACCTGAGTCGTATAACACCCTTGTTTGAGCATGTTGCACCATCAACGCCGTGGACGCGCAGCGCCCCGGCCCTGGCCGTGCACCGCCGAGGTCCCCATGCCGCTCCGCGCCGCCGCTCTCCCCCTCCTGCTGCTCGGCGTCACCGGCTGCAGCCGGCTCCTGACCATCGAGGTCGAGGGCGAGTCCACGGCGACCATCGACGGGGGCACCATCCTCGAGCAGCTGGTGGGCGACCTGGGCTTCTCCAGCTTCTTGTCGATGGACATCACCGAAGAAGAGGAGCTGCAGAATCAAGGCGTCGAGCCCGGCGATCTGGTGCGCGTCGAGCTCACCGCCCTGACCCTTGAGGTCGTCGAGGGCGACCCAGACCTGCGCTTCATCGACAGCCTCCTCGTCTCGGCCGAGGCGCCCGCGCTCCCGACCATCGCCGTGGCGGGCGCCGACGACTTCCCCGAAGGCGAGGCGCTGGTCGCTCTTGACGTGATTGGCGTCGATCTCGTCGACTACGCCACCTCGACCCAGATGACGCTGCGCACCGACGCCGAGGCCCGGCGGCCCGATCAGACCAGCCGCCTGGTCGCCCGCTACACCCGCGAGGTCGAGGCCACCGTCCGCGGGGCGGCCAAACAAGCAACGGGCGACTGAGCCCCGCGCCCGACCTGCAGAACCTGCAGCCGACCTGCACCATCTGCAGGCCGCGCCGCCGCGCCGGGGCCGCGGTCAAGACGGCCGGGACGCTGAGAGTGATGTCCATGCGGTCGATGTCGCCGCGCGAGGGCCCGGGCCCCCCGCTGGCACGGCGCATGCTGAGGCGCGCTCCACGGGCGCCCTGCCCGCCACCTCCCGAGGAGCCCGCCCGATGTCCCTCCGCCGCCCGACCGCCCTGCCCGCCGCCGCCCCCGCGCGGCGCGCTCCCCTGTGGCTGCTCAGCGCCGCGCTCACCGCCTGCGGCGCGGGCAGCGCGAAGGTCGCCGACAGCGGCGGTTCGACCGACGACGGCGCCGCAGCCGACGGCGGAGACGACGGCGCCAGCGCCGACTGCCCCGAGGCCGACGCCTTCCCCACCCTCACCGCCGACCCAGCGAACAGCGCCTACCCCGACCCCGAGCTGCGCGTGCGCTGCGAGGACGACCTGCTCATCGTCGAGAGCAACGGCATCCCCGCCTACGCGTACGTCGACATGACGCCGAACGGCCTCGAGGCGCAGGCCCACGCCTGGTCGATAACCCGCAGCCCGGCCGTGGCCGCCGCCCCCACCGAGATCCCGCTGCTCGGCACCGCCGCCTTCGCGCTGAACGGCATGCCCATCTACGGCCCCAACGAGGCCCAGGTCCCCGACCCCTACGGTGACCCCATCTACAATGAGCTGGTCGACACCTGCCTCGGCCACACCGGCGCCGCCGCCGACTACCACTACCACGCCCTGCTCGTCGCCTGCGTGCTGATGGGCCTCGACGTCAGCGCCGACGCGCCCGACCCGATCATCGGCTACGCGCTGGACGGCTTCCCGATCTATGGCCCCCGGGGCTGCCTCGACGCCGACTGCGCCACCCCGGTGACCTTCCAGAGCGGGTGGGTGCAGACCGGCGACCCGAGCACCTACGCCTGGGACAACCACACCTACGTCGGCGACAGCGCCGACCCGACCGTGCTCGACGCCTGCAACGGGCGGATCGGGCCCGACGGCACCTACCGCTACCACGCCACCGCGACCTTCCCCTACATCCTCGGCTGCTATGCCGGGACCCCTTCGGCGGACGCGGCTGGGGCCGGTGATGGGGGCGCGGACGGGGGCACCGGCGGCGGCGCGGACGGCGGCGCGGGCGACCCGCCCGACTGCAGCGAGGTCGAGGCGGGCCGCCCCTGCTGCGGAGACGGCATCTGCGATGGCCCCGAGACCGCCGACAACTGCGCGGCGGACTGCGCGGGATGAGGTCCGCGGCGCGCATCGCCCAGGCGCTGACCGCGGCCGTGGCGGCGGGCTGCGGCGCGCCCGCGACGGTAGCGCACGGACGGGGCGCGTCCATCGACACTGGCGCCGAGGACAGCGCCGGACAGGTCGCCTCCGACGCGCTCGCCCTCTCTCTCACCGGCGTCACCTACACGCTGGACTGGGCGCTGGGCAGGGCGACCGTCACCGACGCCGGGGTGACCTGGACGACGGCCGCGGGTGACCAGATCCGCCTGCGCGAGGGCTACCTCGTCACCTCGACCGCGACCCTGGTCCCCTGCGCCGAGCTGAGCGCCGCCCGCACAGCACCGCCGGGCCACGGCACCTTCGACGACCCGAGCTCCAGCGTGATCGCCCTCGCTGAGCCGCTGCACGCGCCGGTGACCGCCGAGCTGGCGCGGTTCACGTTTGACGAGACCGCGTACTGCCGCGCGCACCTGATGCTGTCCCCCGACCTCAACGGCGGGGGGCGCATGCCCGAGGACGTCGCCGCGATCGGCTGGAGCCTGCGCCTCTCTGCCGACTACACCACCGCGGCCGGCGCCGAGGGCCAGCTCGAGGTCTCCACTGCAGCGGCCTGGGGCGAGCTCTGGTCGCTGGGCGCGCTGGACGGGGCCGCCGCGCTGGCCGCCGCGCCCGCCGGACCGGTCGAGCTGGTGCTGACCCGCCGGCTCGACACGCTCTTCGACGGGCTGGCCGCCGAGGGCGCCGATCTCGACGCGCTGGCCGCCGACGGCGGCGCCACCCTGGGCGGCCCGCTGCTCGCACAGCTCATCGCCGACACCACCGCGCGCCTCCGCCCGGGGCCCGCCCTGTGAGCGCCCGGCCGCCCGCCGCCGTCGCCCTGCCCGCCGGGGGCTGGTCCCGCGCCCGCGCCGCCGGGCCGCGGATCTTGGCCGGCGTCGCGGCGGCGGCCCTGCTCGTCCTCGCCGCCTGGAACCTGCACCAGGCCCACGCTTGGTCGGACACGCTCACGGTGGCCGAAGCCGACCGCATGGGCCGCGCGCTGCGCCCGCACCTGCACCCTGAGCCCGGCGGTCCCCGCCCCGAGGGCGCAGAGGCCCAGGCCGCGCTGGACGCCGCGGTGCTGGCGCTCTGGCCCGATGGCCTGCGGGCGGTGCTGGTGGTCGACCCCATGGGTCAACCCGCGCTGGTGGCCGGCGCTCCGGTGCTGCCGCCCCACCTGCTGCCGGCGGGCCTGGACCAGCCGCTGCGCGGGGACGGCGGCGCGCGGGCCCAGCTCCCGCCGCCAGGGGGCCCGAGGGGCGGCCCCGAGGGCGACGACGCGGAGACCGAGGGACCGGACATCGAGACGGAGGACGGCGGGCCTGGCGAGCCGGCCGCCGCGCCCCGGGGCGCAAAGGGCAAGGGGAAAGGAAAAGGCAAGGGCAAGGGAAAGGCCGGAGAGCATGGGTCCATGCCCCGGATCTACGTCGACGTGGCCGCACCCGAGGCCGCCGCCCTGGTCGCCGGGGCGCAGCGCCAGCTCGCCCTGAGCGCGCTGGTGGGCGCCGGGCTGGTCGGGCTGGGCCTGCTGCTCGGGCGCGCCGAGAGCGCCCGCCGCGCCGCCGATCAGGCCCTGGTCGAGGCGCAGCACCTCGCCAGCCTCGGGCAGGTCGCCGGGGTGATGGCGCACGAGCTGCGGACCCCCCTCGCCGCGCTCAAGGGCCACGCCCAGCTGCTCGAAGAGCTGAGCGAGGGCCGGGCGCGGGACCGGGCCGCGCGGGTGGTCGCCGAGGCCCAGCGCCTTGAGCGGGTGACCGAGGACCTGCTCTCCTTCGCGCGCATGGCGTCGATCAGCCGCAGCCTGCAGGACCCCGCCGCGCTCGTGAAGGAGGTCGCCGCCCGGGCCCCCGACCGGGTCCGCGTGCAGGACGCCGGCGCCCCGCGGCGCTTCCCGCTCGACCCTGAGCGCTTCACCCAGCTGGTCGAGAACCTCGTGAACAACGCGCTGGTCATCGATGAGGACGGGGGAGAGGTCCGGGTCCAGCTCAGCGCGGCCGCGGGCGGCCTGCGCCTCGTGGTCGAGGACCACGGCCCGGGCCTGCCGCCGGGCGACCCCGAGCGGCTGTTCGCGCCCTTCTTCACGACCCGGGCGCGGGGCACCGGCCTCGGGCTCGCGGTCGCCCGCCGCTGCGCGGTGCTGCACGGGGGCCGCCTCTGGGCCGAGCGCCGCGCCGAGGGCGGGGCGCGCTTCATCGCGGTCTTGCCTCCCGGTCCACAGGCAGATCGGCAGCATGGATCCTCCACCAATACAGGGAGCGGAGATGGCGAGATTGCTGGTGGTCGATGATGAGGAGGGGGTCCGCAGCTTCCTCTGCGACGCGCTCTCGCTGGTGGGGCACGAGGTGACCCCGGCCAGCGGCGGGGCCGAGGCGGTGGCCCTGCTCGCCCGCCAGGCCTTCACCGGCGTGCTCACCGATCTCAAGATGCCGCGGGTCGACGGGATGGAGGTGCTCAAGGCCGCCCGCGAGCACCAACCCGAGGCGCCAGTGGTCGTGCTGACCGCGCACGGCAGCGTGGACGCCGCCGTCGCGGCGATGAAGGCGGGGGCCTTCGACTTCCTGCAGAAGCCGCTCGAGAGCCCGCGCGCGCTGCGCGAGGTCGTCACGCGCATGGTCGAGCAGCACCAGCTGCTCTGCCGGGCCGAGCAGGCGCCCGTTGCCACCGAGGCCGCCCTGACCTGGGGCGACCCAGTGATGGCGCCGGCGGTCAGCGCCCTGCACCGGGTGGCCAGCACCGAGGCCACCGTGCTGCTGCTCGGCGAGTCGGGCGTGGGCAAAGAGGTCGCGGCCCGGGCGGTCCACGCCCGCAGCAAGCGGTCGGCGGGCAGCTTTGTGGCGGTCAATTGCGCGGCGCTCAGCGAGACCCTGCTCGAGAGCGAGCTGTTTGGCCACGAGAAGGGCGCGTTTACCGGCGCGGTCGCCCGCAAGCGGGGCAAGCTTGAGCTGGCCGCCGGCGGCACCTTTTTTCTCGACGAGGTGGGCGAGCTCAAGCCGGACCTGCAGGCCCGCCTGCTGCGGGTGCTCCAAGAGCGGCGCTTTGAGCGGGTGGGCGGGGTCCAGACGGTCACCGCCGACGTGCGCTGGGTGGCCGCGACCAACCGCGACCTGCGCCAGCTGGTCGCCGAGGGGCGCTTCCGCGAGGACCTCTACTACCGGCTCGCGGTCTTCCCCATCGAGATCCCCCCGCTGCGGGCGCGCACCATGGACATCGTGCCGCTGGCCCGGGTGCTGCTGCAGCGGGTCGGCGCCGAGCTGGGGCGCCCGGCCCTGCGGCTGGGCGCGGCGGCCGAGGCCGAGCTCCTCGCCCACCCGTGGCCGGGCAACGCGCGGGAGCTGGGCAACGCGCTGGAGCGGGCGGCGATCTTGAGCGACGGGCCGCTGATCCACAGCCTGGCCCTGCCGGTCCGCGCCGGGCCCACCGGGGCTGCCGCCGCGCCCCTGGCCGCCCCGGTCGCCGCCGCCGGCGGCACGCTCGACGAGATCGAGCGGATCGCCGTGCAGCAGGCCCTTGCCGCCGAGGGGGGGCACCGCCGCCGGGCCGCAGAGCGCCTGGGCATCGCCGAGCGCACGCTCTACGACAAGCTCAAGCGCCACGGGCTCGCCTGATGGCGAGGCGGCTCCGCGGCCTCATCCTCGGGTCCCCGGCGCTGGTGACGCTGGCCACGGTCGCCTGCGCCGATCGCGCCGGCCCGGCGGCGGGTGACACCGCGGCGCGCGAGGCGCCAGCCCTGCTCCCGGTGGACGCCTGGCGCCCGGTCGCGGCCGAAGCCGGGCCCTTCGCCGATCCGCCGACGGCCGCGGTCTACTGCAGCGAGCTGGCCTGGCGGGTCGAGCCGCAGGCCTTCACCGCGCCGATGTTCGAGGTGCGCTCGGACCTCTGCCTCTGGGGGGTCTACGCGCAGGCCCTCGACGAAGATCTCGTCGAAGGGGACGTGCTGGCGCTCACCTTCGCCTGGGGTGAGACCTGGGCCGCCGCCCCCACGGCCGCGCTGCTCGGCCTCGCGGTGGGCGACGAGCTGCTGTGGAGCGAGGCGGTGCCGGTGCCGGGCCCGGCGGGGGAGGAGGACCTGCGCCTGCCGGTCCGTGCCCCGCACGCCGCCGGAGAAGAGGTCACCCTGCTCGTGAGCAACCACGGGACCAACACCTGGGCCTTCTCGGAAGGGGTGCGAGAGTAGCCATCCGCCTGGGCCCGCGCCGCTCCGCCGCGATACGGGCGCCCATGCGCCGCTCCGGTCTGTCCTCCGCCCCGCTCTCCCCTCCGCCGACCGACCCGCTGGCCGACGGGGACGCCGACCCCGAGGCCCTCGA
This sequence comes from Pseudomonadota bacterium, assembly GCA_046051725.1. Lineage (GTDB taxonomy): Bacteria > Myxococcota_A > UBA796 > UBA796 > UBA2385 > JAEUKK01. The sequence continues at coordinate 10,866 of JBJONS010000191.1, forward strand.
CGACGGCTGGGTCTACGCCCCGCCGCCCGGACCGGTGGTGGTCGTGCACGCCGACCGCGATCTGGTGGTGATCGACAAGCCGAGCGGGCTGCTGAGCGCGCCCGGCCGCGGGCCCGCCCAGGCCGACAGCGCCCTGCTGCGCGTGCACGAGCGCTGGCCCACCGCCGAGCCTGTCCACCGGCTCGACCTCGACACCTCGGGCCTGCTGGTCTTCGCCCTCCGCGGCAAGGCGACCCGGGCGCTGATGGCCCAGCTCCGCGACCGCAGCGTCGACAAGCGCTACCTCGCCTGGGTGGACGGTGCGCCGGCGGCCGAGGCGGGCGAGATTGACCTGCCGCTGCGGCGCTTGGTCGGCCAGCCCCGCTCGGTGGTCGATCCGAGCGGCCGGCCGAGCTGCACCCGCTGGCAGGTGATCGAGCGCCGGGCCGGCGCGACCCTGCTCGCGCTCGAGCCGCAGACGGGCCGCAGCCACCAGCTGCGCCTGCACCTGCGGGCGATCGGGCACCCCATCCTCGGAGACCGCTTCTACGCCCCACCCGACGTCATCTCCGCCGCGGGGCGCCTGCTGCTGCACGCCGCAGAGCTCCGCCTGCTCCACCCTTGGTCGGGGGCCCCCCTGGCGCTGCGCGCGCCTCCGGGTCCCGACTTTACCCCGAAGGTCTCGGCGGACCCCGCGATAAGCTCCGCGCGGGGATGAGCTCCGCCTGCGCCGCACCGGAGGGCGGGCGGGGCCGGCCAGTTGACGTGCTCCTTGCGCCCCCGGGGGTGCGCGCAGGCCCCGCGGTGGACAGAGGGACCGCAGGAGACCCCATGCCCGCCGACCCAGCTGCGCCCACCGCGCCCACCGCGCCCATCGACACCCCGGCCGCCGCGCCCCTCGCCGCCGCGCCGCCGCCGCGCACCGGCCGCCGCGTGGTCATCGTGGGCGGGGGCTTCGGCGGCCTCGCGGTCGCCCGCCGCCTCGCCGACACCGACCTGCAGGTCACCCTCATCGACCGCAGCAACCACCACCTGTTTCAGCCGCTGCTCTACCAGGTGGCCTCGGCCGCGCTCGCCCCCGCCGACATCGCCGAGCCGATCCGCAGCATCATCGGCGGGCACGACAACGTCGAGGTGCGCCTGGCCGAGGTCGAGGCGGTGCAGCCCACCGAGCGCCGCCTGATCTTGCGCGGAGGCGAAGAGGTCGGCTGGGATTGGCTGGTGCTCGCCGCCGGGGCCCGCCACGGCTACTTCGGCCGCCCCGAGTGGGAGGTCGAGGCGCCGGGCCTCAAGACCCTGCCCGACGCGCTCGAGATCCGCCGCCGGGTGCTTTTGGCGTTTGAGCAGGCCGAGTGGGAGACCGACCCCCACCGCCGGGCGGCCCTGATGACCTTCGTGGTGGTCGGCGGCGGACCCACCGGGGTCGAGCTCGCCGGCTCGATCGCCGACATCGCCTCCCAGTCCCTGCCGGGTGATTTTCGGCGGGTCGACACCCGCCAGACCAAGGTTGTGCTCATCGAGGCCGGCCCAAGCGTGCTCGGCAGCTTCGCGCCCCCGCTCCGTGAGGCCGCGGCCGAGCAGCTCCGCGCGCTGGGCGTCGAGCTGCGCCTCGGCGCGCCCGTCGAGCAGGTCGATGAGCACGGCGTTGTGGTCAAGGGTGAACGGATCTCGGCCGAGACGGTGCTGTGGGCGGCCGGCAACGAGGCGAGCCCGCTGGGCCGCTCGCTCGGCGTCCCGCTCGACCGCGCCGGCCGGGTCATCGTCGGGCCCGATCTATCGGTCGAGGGCCACCCCGATCTCTTCGTGATCGGCGATCAGGCGCACGTCGAGGGCCCGGCGGGCCTGGTGCCGGGCGTGGCGCCGGCGGCCCAGCAGATGGGGAGGCTCGTCGCCCGGAACATCCTCGCCGACCACCAGCGCCGGCCCCGCAAGGCCTTCAGCTACCGCGACAAGGGCAGCATGGCGACCATCGGCCGCAGCAAGGCCGTCGCCCAGCTCGGCCGGCTGCGCCTGCGGGGCTACCTCGCGTGGCTGCTGTGGGCGGTCGTCCACCTCGCCACCATCAGCACCTTCCGCAACCGGGCGGTGGTGTTCATCAAGTGGGGCTGGGCCTGGTTCACCTTCGACCGCAGCAGCCGCATCGTCTGGACCCAGGCGCCGGTCCGGCCGCCCCGCCCGCCCGAGGGCTGAGCGGCCCCGCGCGGACCACCCAGGCCCGCGCTCAGCGCGCCGCCGGTGCCCGAGGCGCATCGAACGGCCCGAGGCCCAAGATCGCCCGCAGCCCCGGGTGGGTGGGGCGCCGGCTGGTGGTGAGCGCGAAGACCTTGTCCTCGACGCCCTCGAGCGGGCCGATCGGCCGCAGGTTGTGGCGCTCGGCGAGCTCGGCCTCGACCGCGGTGGGCATCGCGATGCAGCCCAGCCCCGCCTGCCCGAACGACTTGAGCATGGCGCTGTCTTCGCACTCGGCCACCACCTGCGGGCGCAGCTGGCGGTCGCCGAGCCAGGCCTCGACGGCCCGGCGCCGGTCGCTGCCCTCGGCCGAGAGCAGCAGCGGCGCGCCGTCGAGGCTGGCCGGGAAGCCGGGCGCCAGCGCCGCGACCAGCGCCGGGGCGCCGTAGAGCGCCACCGGGCTGCGCAGCAGCGGGTGGGTGTGCAGCTTGAGGCCCCGGCTGATGCCCGCGGGCGCGTCGGTCAGCACCAGGTCGAGCTCGTGCAGGCCGAGCTCAGCGACGAGGCGGTCGGGGCGGCCCTGGCGGCAGAGCAGGTGCACCGGCCGGGCGAGCTGCAGGGCCGGCTGCACGAGGCGGGCGCTCAACAGCTTCGGGAGCACGTCAGCGACGCCAATCCGAAGCCTGAGCACCGCCGCGGCGCTGCCGACGTCGCGCAGGCCCGCCTGCAGCTCTTGCCCGAGCCCGAAGATCTGGTCGGCTGACTCGAGCGCGGCCCGGCCCGCCTCGGTCAGCTCCATCCCGCGGCCCCGGCGCACGAAGAGCTCGACCCCGAGCTGCTCTTCGAGCTGGCGGATCTGGGCGGACACCGTCGAGGGCGCGAGGCGCAGCTTCTCGGCGGCGGCGGTCAGCCGCCCCTCGCGGGCCACCAGCCAGAAGTAGTGGAGGTGGTGGTAATTGAGCCACTCCATGCCGGTCTCCTTCGGTTGAACCGAACGGTGTGGCCGAAACTATCTCATGGTCGGCGCGGCGCACGCACATAGAGGCACGAAGTAGAACCTGCGCCCCTCCCCTCGCCCTCGGAGCGCCCGATGACGACCCCGCTGCCCCGCACGCTTCCCCTCCCGTCCACCGAAGCGCCCCGGGTTGAGCTCGCCGTCGCCCCGGGGGATGGCATCGGTCCCGAGATCATGGACGCCGTGCTGCAGGTCTTCGCGGCGGCCGGCGCCCCGATCCAGCCGCGCTTCGTCGAGATGGGCCGCGGCGTCTACGACCGCGGGCTCACCAACGGCATGACCCCCGAGGCCCAGGCCGCCGTCGAAGAGCTGGGCGTGCTGTTCAAGGGCCCGCTCGAGACCCCCAAGGGCGGCGGCGCCAAGAGCGTCAACGTCACCGCCCGCAAGCTCTGGTCGACCTTCGCAAACAAGCGGGTGTTCAAGACCTTGCCGGGGGTCGACACGCTGTGGTCCCGCGCGGGCATCGAGATCGACCTGACGATGATCCGCGAGAACATCGAGGACACCTACGGCGCGGTCGAGCACCTGCAGACCCACGACGTGGCCCAGTGCCGGCGGTTCACCACCCGCCCGGGCAGCCTGCAGGTGCACACCGCCGCCTTCGAGATCGCGCGGCGCAAGGGTGCCCGCCGGGTGACCTGCGGCCACAAGGCCAACATCATGAAGCTGACCGATGGCCTCTTCCTCGAGACCTTCTACGAGGTGGCCCGGTCCTACCCCGAGCTGCGGGCTGACGACCTCATCGTCGACGACATGGCGATGAAGCTCACGACCGACCCCCAGGCCTTCGACGTGGTCGTCCTGCCCAACCTGCAGGGCGACATTCTGAGCGATCTGTGCGCCGCGCTGGTCGGCGGCCTCGGCTACGCGCCCGCCGCCAACCTCGGCGAGCACGTCTGCGTCTTCGAGGCCGTGCACGGCACCGCGCCCGACATCGCCGGCAAGGGGCTCGCCAACCCCACCGCCCTGCTGCTGAGCGGCGCGATGATGCTGCGGCACCTCGGGCTGTTCCAGTCCGCGGCCCGCATCGAAGCCGCGGTCGGCCCGGCGCTGCGGGCGCTCCACCGGCCCCGCGATCTGGCCACCCCGGCGCCCCGGCCGCGCACCGCAGACTTCACCGCGGCCTTCCTGGCCCACATGCCGCCGCCCGAGGCGGTCGCCGGCCAGCGCGACGACCTCGGCGCGGGCTTTGTGGTCCCGGCCCGGCCGACCATCCAGCGCATGATGGCCACCCCGAAGCCGGCCGAAGAGAGCTGCGCGGGCATCGACATCTTCGTCGAGTCCACCGCACCGGCCGGGGCGCTGGCCGCCCAGGTCAGCCCGCTGGTGCCCCCGGGCCTCAACCTCACCCTCATCAGCAACCGCGGCACCCAGGTCTGGCCGCGGGCCAGCCCGCTGACCGAGTGCGTGAACCACTACCGGGTGCGCCTCGAGCGCGCGCCGGACGCGCCGGCCCCCCGGGGCGCGGCCCTGCTGCAGGTGGCGGCGGCGGTCGACGCGGTGGCCCGGGTCTGCTCGACCGAGCTGCTGCTGCAGTTGGGGGATCGGAAGGGGTACTCGTTGGCGCAGGGGCAGTAGGGACGGGAGGGGAAGGATCGAGCAGGGGCGGCTCTCGGGCGTCGGTGCGGGAGGGGTTGGGGTCGGCCGGCCCTCAATCCCCGCCCTCGTCCTCCCCCAGCCGCACCGGCAGCGCCACCACCTCCCCACCCTCCGCCCGCTCGACCTCCAGGCAGATCCCCAGCGCGTCCAGCCCGCCCTCGGCGCCCAGCTCCTGCGCCAGGCCCACCAAGCCCGAGATGGCCTCCAGCTCACCACCTTCGCCGAGCAGCTGGTCGAGGGGCAGCGGGGCGCCGGCCACCTGCACCCCGCGCACCCGGTCGCCGGCCCGCAGGCCCAGGCCCGCGGCGAGGCTGTCGGGCAGCACCGCGTCGACCACGAGGCCCTCTCGGTCGACGCTCAGGGCGGCGCCGGCCTCAGCGAGCGGGTCTTGCGCATCGCCCCCGCCCAGGGTCACCAGTGTGGTGCGGCCGGCGTGGACCTCGATGGTGGCGCTGTCCCAGAGCGCGGGCAGGCGCTCGATGGTCCAGAGGCCGGGCGGGATGCCGCCCGTGATCTCGTCGCACCACAAGATCCCCCGCGCGGAGACAGAGGGATCCCCCGAGGGGCGCCAGGTCGCCAGCGGGAACCCCAGCTCGGGCACCTGACCGGTCAGCGGATCGGGGCAGCGCAGCTCCAGCGCCCCGAGCTGCGCCGGATCGAGGGTGCCCAGGTCTCGGCGCTCGCCCTGACGAAGCCCATCGACGCGAACCTGAGCCGCTATGCCATATCCCTGGTCCGAGAGGCTCCCATCGCTGCGGAGCGGGGCGAGACCGTCGACGGTCACGGACACCAACCAGTCACCCGGCGGAAGACCAATGATCTCAAAGGCCCCATCCTCCGCGATGCTGCCATAGGTTCGCACACCGGGGGTCCGCAGCATGGTGTAGAGGTCTGGCTCCCGGCGCAGCGCATTGACTGTGCCCTCCACCTCAGGCCCCCACCCGGCCACAACTCCGCGCACCGAACCACCCCCTGCGTCGAGCAGCACCTCGTCGACGTCATCTGGCACGCTCAGCTCGAGGCCTCCGCCCCGCACCACCGCACCGACGTCGGGGCAGGCACAGACCTCTGCCCGGAGCGCGCTCGCCCCGCCGTCCCCGGTCGCGCTCGGGTCGGCAGGCCCGCATCCGCCCGCTGCGAAGGCCGGGGTCAGCGCGCCGCCGCAAGCCAGGGGAGGGCAGGATCCATGCCGAAAGCCCTGACAGCGGACCACCACGCCCCGCACGTCGGCCAGCTGCAGCCGCAGCGCGGGCGGCTGCGCGGATGGGCGCAGCGCGAGATCGGCCCGCACCGGCAGGTAGCCCTCTGCCGAGGCGATCACGACGAGCTTCAGGGGATCGTCGTCGCCCTCCCAGGGGGCGGGCCCGGTCGGCGCCTCGATGGTGAAGCGCCCCGCGCGGTCGGTCCGCGCGCTGCCCCAACGCTCCACCGGTCCCCGGGGCGGCACCAGATCTCCAGCGGTCCAGGTGGGGCCCCGCTCCTCCTCGTACGGGTCGGGCGGGCCCAGACGCACCGAAGCGCCCTCCACCGCTGCGCCGTCCGGATCCAGCACGAGGCCCGACAACCAGCCCACCGGGCGCAGGGCGAGCTCCACGCGCTCCACAGCCCCAGGTTCCAGCCACTGCGCCCGCCCCTGCCGCGCGAGACCGTTGGCCTGTGCGTCCATCGTGACCCACCCACAAGGCAGGCCGATGACCGGCTCGAGCACGCCCATCGGGAGGGTCAAGGTCAGCGGCGCGTGACCGAGCCCGAGGTCGAGCGTCACCGTCACCTCCCCGGGCGGCAGCGCGACCTCTGGATCGAAGACCAAACGGGTGCTCTCGCTGAAGGGGTCCGGCTCACGGGTGTATGCAGCGGCCGGCGCCGCGCGCAGCTCGACCGCGCAGGTGCCCACGGTCGGGCCCACCGGGACGGGGTCGGTCAGCGGTAGGGGCGCCCCCGTGACCAGCGGGAGCTCGGCGCGCAGCCCCGCGAGCAGCGCCCGCAACCCCAGCGCCGGCAGAACGACCACCAGCGCCGCGCAGCCCAGCCCCCACGCCCACCGCCGGCGGGGCGCGCCCACGGCGGATCTCGGATCGGGAGGGGTCAGTCGCGTAGGCATAGGCGGGCTCCATCGATGGGCGCAGGGCCGAGCCTACACCCGGCGGCTGCGCGCGGATTGGTCAAGGGCAGCGCCGCCCCGACGCGCCCCCGCGCCGGCCCGCGCCGGCCCGCGCCCGCATAAGCGAGCCGCCCGCCCGCGCCCGAGGCCCCCATGCCCGCCCGCCGCCTCCGCCCCCTGATCACCGCAGCCCTGGCCCTCGGCCGCAGCCCCGCCGCCGCGGCCCGCCCCGCCCACCCCCCGCCCATCGCCCACCGCGCCGCCGCCGGTGTGCGCTCGGCGACGCTCGCCGCCTTGCTCGCCGACCACTGGTCGTGGTTGATGCGCCGCAGCCCCACCTTGGCGACCCGCCTCGGTGATCATGGCGCCGACGACCGGCTCGAAGACCTCTCCCCCGAGGCGCTGGCCGCGGATCGTGCGGCGCGGGCGGCCTTCCTGCAGCGGGCCGAGCGCATCCCCGCCGCGGACCTGCACCCCGACGACCAGCTCACCCTCTCTCTGTTCCAGCACGAGCTGCGCGCCGGGCTGGCCACCGACCTCTGTCACACCGAGCAGTGGGGTCTGTCGGCCCGCAATAACCCGCTGGTGAGCCTCGGCTGGCTGGCCGAGGGGGTCTCTCTGCAGACCGAGACGGCGCAGTCTGCCTACCTCGCCCGCCTCGAGGCCTTCCCCACGCTCATCGCCCAAGACGGCGGGCACCTGCGCGCGGGCGTCGCCGCCGGCCGCACGCCCGAGCGCGCCGCGGTCGAGGTGGTGCTCGCCCAGCTCGACGCCGAGCTCAGCAAGCCCGCTGCGCAGTGGGCGGTGGCCAAGCCGCTGGCCGAGGTCGGCGCCGGGGCACGCGCCCACCGGGTCATCGACCGCCGCCTGCGCCCGGCCGTGGCCGCCTACCGCGAGCTGCTGCGGGACACGGTGCTGCCCGCCGCCCGGCCGCCCGCGCGCGCCGGGGTCTGGGCCCTGCCCGAGGGCGCGGCCTGCTACGCCGCCCTCTCGGCGCGCGAGACCAGCCTCGCGCTCAGCCCCGATGAGATCCACGCCATCGGCCTGCGCGCCTTGGCCGACATCCACGCCGAGCTGCGGGTGCTCGGCGCCCGCGCGCTCGGGACCGACGACCTGCAGGCCATCTTGCTGCGCCTGCGCACCGACCCCGCGCTGCGTTTTCAGACCGAAGACGAGGTCGAGGCGGCCGCCGCCGAGGCCCTCGCCGCCGCCCAGGCCGCGGTGCCCCGGGCGTTTGGGCGCCTGCCCGCGGCGGAGTGTGGGGTGCGCCGGGTCCCGGCCCACGAGGCGCCCTACACGACGATCGCCTACTACTGGCCGGCCGTGCCCGGCGAGGCCCCCGGCTACTATGTGGTCAACACCAGCGCGCCCGAGACCCGCCCGCGCTTTGAGGCCCGAGCCCTCGCTTTTCATGAGTCGGTGCCCGGCCACCACCTGCAGATCGCGCTGGCCCAAGAGCTGCCCGCGCTGCCCGCCTTCCGTCGGCACCTCGGCACCACCGCCTTCGTCGAGGGCTGGGCGCTGTACTCCGAGCGCCTCGCCGACGAGCTGGGCCTCTACCGCGATGATCTCGACCGCATCGGCATGTTGAGCTTCGACACCTGGCGGGCGGCGCGCCTCGTGGTCGACACCGGCGTGCACGCCAAGGGCTGGACCCGCGAGCAAGCCGTGCAGTTTATGCTCGAGAACACCCCGCTGGCCGAGAACAACATCCGCAACGAGGTCGACCGCTACATCACCTGGCCCGGCCAGGCGCTGAGCTACAAGCTCGGCCAGCTCGAGCTCCGCGCGCTGCGGGCCGAGGCCGAGGCCACCTTGGGCCCCCGCTTCACGCTGGCCGACTTCCACGACGTGGTGCTCGGCGCCGGCGCCGTGCCCCTGCCGGTGCTGCGGCAGCGGGTGCAGGCCTGGGCGGCGCGGGGCGGCGGGGCGGCGAGGTAGGTCGGCAGGGGCAGCGGGCGGCAGCGCCCCGCGCAGGCACGGACCTGTCGGGCCAGCGGACAGGAGCGGCGCGCGCCCACGGCGTCAGGCGCAGACAGCGCGCCCCGGGCCCTGACCCATGCCCTCCGGTCTGACGTTCAGGGCCGTGGTCCTTCCTCCTGCTGGGCCGCCGCCTGGTCCTTGCGCTCCGCGTGGACGGCCCCGCTCCGCAGCACGGGCCAGGCCCCGGTGAGCTCGTGTCGTCCCCGCAGGACGATGAGGCGAGGCTCGCCCAGCGGGATGCTCCCCGACAGCAGCTCGGCGGTCCGTGGGCCGACCAAGATCTCGTCGACGTTCGCGCTCGACTGGATGCGCTGGGCGACGTTCACCGCGTCGCCGATGACCGTGTAGTCGCGGCGATAGTCCTGGCTGCCCACGTCCCCCACGACCACATCACCGCTGTTGATCCCCACGCGCAGGTGCAGGTCGTGCCCCAGCCGACCCCGCAGCGCCGGGAGCACCTCGTCGAGCAGCTCGAGCGCGCCCCGCACCGCGCCAGCCGCGCCGGTGCTCTCGCCGTCAAAAATCGCGAGGATGCAGTCCCCGATGAACTTGTCGATCGACGCCCCGTGGCGCACCAGGGCCGGCACCGTGGCGTCAAAGAACGCGTTGAGGATGCCGACCACCTCTTCGGCGGGTCGCCGCTCACACAGGCTCGTAAAACCCACCAGATCGGCGAAGAGGATGGTGCGCCGCCGCGTGGTGGGCGTCCGCAGCCCGCAGCCCGACTCCATCCACTGCTCCATCGCCGAGAGCGCCTCACCGGACAGGTAGCGCCGCAACAGCTGGCGCTGCCGCTCGATCTGCGAGGCGGCGAGCAGGCGCTCGACCTCGGCGAGCAGCCGATCCGGGTTGTAGGGCCGCGCGACGAAGCCCACCAGCGCACCGAGGCCAGCGCCCGTCACGTCCGTCGCCACGCCAGAGGCCGCGTCGCCCACGACCACCACCGGGATGGCGGCGTGGGCCCGCAGCGCCTCGAGCCCTCCCGCCGCCCCATCGGCGCGCAGCGCGTCCTGATCGACGACCAGCAGCTGCGCCCCACCGAGGCCGGACTCCGCGGGCCCCGCCCCAGCGAGGGTGGCCCGATGCGCGGTGCGGAAGCCCTGGGCGACCAGGGCCGCGCGCAGCCCGCGGGCCCGTGCGGGCACCGGATCGATGATCAGCGTGCCCTCGGGGCGCAACAGCCGCCGCGGCGAGGCGAGGCGGGCGGCGCGAGAGACCACCTCAGCCGGCACCGCCGGCTTGGTCAGGTAGTCATCGGCCCCGACCGCGTAGCCGCGGGTGATCGCGCCGAGGCTGCCGTGGCTGGTGAGCAGCATCACCGGCAGACCGCCCCACAGAGGGCTGTCCCGCAGCGCCGCGCAGAGCTCAAAACCATCGATGTGGGGCATCTCCACGTCGCTGATCACGACGTCGACCGGCGGCAGCTGCGGCAGCACGGCCAGCGCCTCGGCGCCGTCACCGGCCTCGCTCACCAGCCAGCCGTGCTCGACCAAGGCCTTGCAGACCCAGGCGCGGTGGGCGCGGGAGTCATCGACCACCAGCGCGTGCCGCGGCGCACGCAGGCTCTGGACGACCACCCGCGCGATCTGCTCAGGCGGACAGGGCAGCGGGAGCAGCGCGTGCACGTTGGTGCCGCGCAGGTCGATCGAGGGCTCGGCGGTGGCCAGCACGTAGCGGCATCCCCGCATGCGGGGATCGGCGCGGAGCGCGTGAATCAGGCCCTTTCCGTCGTAGACGGCCAAGGTTCGGCGGACGATGACGGCGACCGGCAGCTGGTCGGCGATCCGGTCGACCAGGTCGGGGGTGCTCGCGCTGAGCGCAGACGCACGCAGGCCCCGGGCGGCGCAGACCTGCACGGTGAGGGACTCCAGCACCTCAGAGTCGAGGACGGCGACGACGCGCTCGCCCTCCCCAGGGCTCTTCCCGCCGGGCAACGGGAGGAGGTCAGCGGGTCGCGGAGGAGAGCTGGTCATGGGGGCCTGGAGGGGGGGGCGGTCCGCTGCGCAGGGGTGCGCACGGAGAGGGCGCTTCACCGCTCTTCCGGCGGAGCATCGGCCGCCGGGCGGCCGAGCTGCATCCGGGCTCCACCGGAGGAGGGTCTCTTCCCGGCGCGGACACGCGCAGCTCCGCGACCGCCCTGCGCACCCCCTCCCACCCTACGGGCTAGTCCGCACATCGCTGGCACCTGGACGTTGATCTCCCACCACGACCACGTACTCCGCCCAGTGGACACCCCAAAGGGAGGGGAGCGGGGTTTAGCCTCTGCCACGGCCGCGCCGCCAGGACCCCCACAGGAGCCCATCGTGAAGACAACCACCGAACAGAACCCCGATGCGGTCTTCGAGTTTGACCGGAACACCATCCTCGTCTCCAAGACGGACACCCGTGGGGTGATCTGGTACGCGAATCCGGCGTTCTGCGCGGCCGCCAACTACTCGGCCGCCGAGCTCGTGGGGCAACCCCACCGCATGGTCCGCCACCCCAGCATGCCGCGCACTGCGTTCTCCCTGATGTGGGAGCACCTGCAGGCGGGCGAGGAGTTCTTCGCCATCGTGGTCAACGCCCGCGCCGGCGGCGGCTGCTACTGGGTCCTCGCCCACGTCGTCCCCGACGTCAACCCCGAGACGGGCGACATCATCGGCTTCCACAGCTCGCGGCGCTGGATCTCTCCCGCCGCGCGCCGGGCCGCCGCCGAGGTCTACGCCGAGCTGCTCGACGCCGAGCGCGCCGTGACCAGCAAGGCCAAGGCGGTCGCCGCCGGTCGGGCGCGCCTCGACGCGATCCTCGCCGAGGCCGGCATGTCCTACGAGCAGTGGGTGATGTCCCTCGCCCTCGACGAGCGGGCCTGAGCCATGGCCCGTCCCCCGCGGCGCGACGCGCCGCCGCGCACTGACACCGCCCTTGAGCCGGAGCCTGCCGTGACCACCGCCCCCTCCACCCCCGCCTCCGGCTTCCAGCCGGAGACCGCCGCGCGCCTCGCCGCGCTCCTCCACAACGCCTCGGTGGGCGTGCTCAGCGGCCGCATCACGGACGTCGGGCCGGAAGACCCGCTGGCCGAGGTCGTCGAGGCCGCCAACGACCTGCTGGACCGGGTCGAGACCGGCAACCGCGAGGTGCTCGGGGCCATGGGGGCCGCCCTCGAGGGGCGCTACCACCGGCGGTACGTCCGCCGCGGCATGAACGGGTCCTTCGCGACCATCGCGACGGTGGTCTCGAGCGCGCTCGAGAGCCTGGCCCAGCAAGAGAGGGTGATCGTGGGGGCGCGGTCCAGCATCTCTGGCCTCGCCCAGCAGCTGCGGGTCGAGGTCGGCGCCCGGACCCAGGCCCTCGCCGCGTCGAGCGAGGAGCTGTCTCGCACCTCGGTGGGCGTCGTGACCGCGTCACGCACCTGCTCGGCCATGTCCGACGCGGGGGTCAAGACCGCGCGGGAGGCCCTGTCCGGCTCCGAGCAGATCGCCGCGGCCACCGAAGAGCTCGCCGCCTCGATCCGCGAGATCGGCAACCAGAGCCACCAGAGCAAGGTCGTGTCCGAGCGCGCCGTGCAAGAGGTCCTGCGGGCCCAGCAGGTGATGGCCGACGTGACCACCGCGGCCGCCGCGGTGAACTCGATCATCGGGGTCATCTCTGAGATCGCCCGGCAGACCAACCTGCTCGCGCTCAACGCGGCCATCGAGGCGGCGCGCGCCGGCGACGCGGGGCGGGGCTTCGGGGTGGTCGCCGCCGAGGTCAAAGAGCTCGCCAGCCAGACCCGCGACAGCACCCAGGACATCTCGGTCCGCATCGCCGGGGTCGGCGAGGCGGTCACCCGCGGCAGCCGCGCGGTGGAGGACATCAGCGCGGCCCTCGAACAGCTGGTCGCGTTCGTGAACAACATCTCCAGCGCCATCTACGAGCAGGACACCGTCACGACCGAGATCGCGAACGGCGCTGCACGGGGGGTGTCCTTCGCTCGAAACGTGGTGGACACCTTCAACACCATCGACCAAGCGGTGTCGGCGCTCGATGAATCTGCCCGTCACCTCGATGGTGTCTCCGAGAGTGTCAGCGCGCGGGTCGTCGAGGTCGACGGCCGTGTGCGCGACACCATTGAGAAGATTGAAGACAACGTCAAGGCGATCGAGACCGGCGCCCGGAGCTGACCCCGCCGGCCCCGGCCGCGGCCCTCCTCCGCCCCACCGCCCCGCAGCGAGCGACCATGTACGACTCCAGCCTCGATGACGACCTGCTCGCGGAATTTCGCGCCGAGAGCCTCGAGCATCTCCGGGCGCTCGAGGAGGGCCTGCTCCGCCTCGAGGAGGTGGGCGACGACTCCGAAGCGATCGGCGCCGCGTTCCGCGCCGCCCACAGCCTCAAGGGCGGCGCGGGCTTCATGGGACGCCCCGACATCGAGCGCCTGACCCACGCGGCCGAGGACCTGCTCGATCTCGTGCGCCAAGGCGAGGCCAAGCTCGACCGCCGCTCGACCGGCGCGCTGCTCGCCGCCGCCGACCGGCTGCGCGGCCTGCTTGAGGAGGCGCCCGCCGGCCTCGACGACCCGAGCCTCAACCGCGCCGTCGACGCGCTGCGCGCCGAGCTGGTGCGGGCCCAGGCCCCCGCCGCCGGGGGGCTCGCCGAGGTCTTCACGCCCCCCGCGCCGCCGCCGCGCGGCCCCCGCGCCCCGGATGAGCCCCACACCGCCGACCTCTTCCCCTGGGCCCGGCCGGCCGAGGCGCCGAGCGGCGGCGCGCCGGCGCCCTCCGAGGACGTCACTGGCCGCATCGCCCCGATCACCCAGCGCCCGGCCCCCGGCGGCGCGGCGCGGCGGCGCGAGGCCACCCTGTCCTCCCTGCTGAGCCTGTCGATGGGAGACCCCCCGGCGGGCGCCGCGCCCCCGGCGCCTGCCCCGCCCAAAGCCGCGGCCCCGCCCCCGGCCGAGGCCCCCTCCCCTGTCGCCGGCCCCGCGCCGGCGCAGCCCGAGGGCGGCGCCCGCAGCGCCGACACGACGATCCGGGTCGACGTCTCGCTGCTCGACGAGCTGCTGAACCTCGTCGGTGAGCTCGTGATCGCCCGCAACCGCATGGGACGGGCGCTGCAGGGCCCGCCGGCCGGGCAGGTGACCGCGTTTAAGCGCATCGACCAGCTCACCTCCGACTTGCAAGCGCGGGCCACCAAGACCCGCATGCGGCCCATCTCCGCGGCCTGGGCGAGCCTTCCCCGCACGCTGCGCGATCTGTGCGCAGAGACCGGCAAAGAGGTCCGCCTCGAGCTGTCTGGCCAAGAGACCGAGCTCGACCGCAGCCTGCTCGAGGCGATCAAGGACCCGCTGCTCCACATCGTCCGCAACGCTGTAGACCACGGCATCGAGAGCCCCGAGGTCCGCCGGGCCGCCGGGAAGGCCCCCGCCGGCCTGCTGCGGCTGCGGGCCCGCCAGAGCGGAGGCATGGTCCTCATCGAGGCCACCGACGACGGCAAGGGCATGTCTCCCGATGCCATCCGAGACAGCGCGGTCCGAAAGGGCCTCCTCACCGAGGCCGAGGCGCGGGCCCTCTCGCCCGCCGAAGCCCTCGACCTCATCTTCCGCCCGGGCTTCTCGACCGCCGCCGCGGTGACCCGGCTGTCGGGCCGCGGCGTCGGGATGGACGTCGTGCGGACCCAGGTGCGGCAGGTCGGCGGCACCGTCGAGCTGCAGAGCGCGCCGGGCGAGGGCACCACGGTGCGCCTGCGGCTGCCGCTGACCCTGGCGATCGTGCCCGCCCTGGTCGTCGAGGCGGGCGGCGCGTCCTTCTGCATCCCCCAAGGCAACCTCGTCGAGATCGTCGACACGGTGCGGCTCGACCCCAAGCGGGTCTCGGTGGTCGCCGGCGCGCTCCTCCTGCGGCTGCGCGACCGGGTCCTCCCCCTGCTGCGCCTCGACGAGGCCCTCGGGCTCCGGCCGGCCGGCGGGGCCTCCCCCCTGGCGCTGCAGGGCGCGGTCGTGGTCTGCGAAGCCGAGGGCGCGACCTTCGGCCTCGTGGTCGACGCGCTCCACGACACCGAAGAGATCGTGGTGAAGCCGCTGTCGCCCGAGCTCAAGGGGCAGGGCTGCTGGGCCGGCGCGACGGTGCGCGGCGACGGCAGCCTCACCCTGATCTTGGACCTCGCCGGGCTCGCCCGCGCCGGCCGGGTCATGCAGCCGAGCGCCGTGGCCGTGGCTGCGCCCGCCGCCGAGGTTGAGAGCCTGCTGCGGGTGCGGGTCGAGGGCGTGGGCTTCGCGCTGCTTCCCCTGGCCTCGGTGCTGCGGTGCGCCGATCTGGTCGACATCGAGCTGATGGAGCAGGCCGACGAGCGGCTGCTGCTCCACGCGGGGCGGCTCGTGCCCCTGCGCCCGCTCGGCCGCGATGTGCGGGCCGCCGTGATCTGCGCAAGGGACGGCCGCCTCATCGCGGTGGGGGTCTCGGACGTCGTCGAGGTGGTGCGCGAGCACCTCGAGCTCACGCCGGGCGTGGGCCCCCGCTGGTCGCGCGGGAGCGCGGTGGTCCGCGCGGCGCCGGCGGCGGTCATCGACCTGGACCTGATCTTCGATGGGGGTGCCGCTTGAGCGCACCGTCAGTCATCGCCCGGATCGGCGACACCACCCTCGCCTTCGCCCTCGCCGAGGTGCGCGAGGTGCTGCTCGACGTCGACGTCCGCCCGGTGCCCCTGGCCCCGCCGGTCATCGCCGGCCTCGTCAACCTGCGCGGCGAGGTGCTCACCGCGGTGGACGGGCCGCTGCTGCTCGGCCTGCGCCCGTCGCCGCCGCCCGGCGGCCCGGCGCAGGTGGTGCTGCGCGGCCCCGGGGCCGGCCGCAGCCTGATCGTCGACGAGGTGCTCGCCGTGCGCCCGATCGACGACGCGCCGACGCAGGCGCCGCCCCCGAACCTGAACCCCGCGCTGGTCGAGGTCGCCTCCTCGTTGGTGCTGCTCGGCGACCAGCTCACCGTGCGCATCGACGGCCGCGCGCTCATCGCGCGCCTGCTCGCCGCCGTCGCCCCGCCGGCCACCGCCGCGGGCGGCCCCCATCCCACCACCGCCCAAGACGCCGCTCTGGAGCGCCGATGAGCCTCAACGCCCTTGTGATCGATGACTCCCGCGCCACGCGGCTGATGCTCGGCCGCGCCCTGCGCGCGCTGGGCTTCGAGGTCGACGAGCGCGGCGACGCGGCCGAGGCGCTTGAGCTGCTGCAGGGGCAGGCCGCGGGCGGCGGTGTGCAGGTCGACCTGGCCCTGGTCGACCGCAACATGCCGGGCATGGACGGCCTCAGCTTCGCGCGTGCGGTCCGCGCCGCGCCGGCGCTGCGCGAGCTCTGCCTGCTGATGGTGAGCAGCGAGACGAACCCGGTCCGCGTGATGGAGGCCATCGAGGCGGGCTTCGACGAGTACCTCATGAAGCCGGTCTCGGCCGAGGCGCTGCGCGAGCGCCTGGTGATGCTCGGCTTCGGCGACGGGAGCGCGGCATGATCGCGCCTCCCGGCCGCCCCCCACCAGACCCGAGCCAGGCGGTCGCGTCGCTGCTCAAGCGCCGCACGGGTGTCCAGATCGCGCCCGGTCGGGAAGACCTCATCCAGTCGCGCCTCGCCCCGCTGCTGCGCCAAGAGGGCCTCACCGATCTGGGGCAGCTCGTGGCCGCCCTGGAGCGCGCCGAGGCGGCCGAGCGCGCGCGCGGGCCGACCTTGATCGACCAGGTCGTGGACCTGCTGACCACCCATGAGACGAGCTTCTTCCGCGACCCGCCGGTCTTTCAGTGGCTGCGGCAGCGGGCGATCCCCCGCATGCTCGCCGGCAGAGACCCGCGCCAGCCGCTGCGGGTCTGGTCGGCGGCCTGCAGCACCGGTCAGGAGGCGCTGAGCGTGGCGATGTCGGTCCTCGAGGACCACCCTGGACAAGCGCTTGAGGTGGTCGGCACGGACATCAGCGCGCTGACCGTCGCCGAAGCCACCGCAGCGACATACGCGGTGCTGGCGGTCAACCGGGGGCTGCCCGCCCGCGCGCTGCTGCGCTGGTTTGAGCGCGACGGCGCGGGCTGGCGCGCCACCCCACCCCTCCGGGCGGTCACCCGCTTCGCCGTGGGCAACTTGGTCACCGATCGCCCGCCCGGGTCAGGCTTCGACATCGTCCTGCTCCGCAACGTGCTCATCTACTTTGACGACGCGGACCGTCAGCGCGCCCTCGACGCGGTCGCGACGGCGCTCCGCCCTGGCGGCCTGCTGATCCTGGGGACCGCCGAGGGGCTGATGCCGATCAATGGCGCCGTCCTGCGCGCCGAGCGAGAAGACATGATCGGCTACCGCGTGCGCGTGTGACCGGGGAGGAGACGGACATGATCATCACGCTCAACCGAGCGCTCAGCGGCGCGCTGGACGCCTTCCTGCTCAGCCTCGGCGTCGAGCTCCCGCTCGGCGTCGCCGGCGCGGCGCGCGGGGGCCCGACCCTGCCCGGCACCTGGGTGCGCCTGCCCTTCGCCCACCACGAGCTGCACCGCGACGGCTCGACCGCGCTGGCGGTCGGGCTCAGCCCCAGCGCGACCGTCCGCCTGACCGAGGCGATGACCGGGATCCGCGCCGCGCAGCAAGACGCCGAGCTGCAGGGCGACACCGTGTCCGAGCTCGCCAACATCCTCGCCGGCAACGTCCAGCCGCTGGTCCCCGGGACGATCGGGCTGCGCCTGCCGGCGAAGATCGACGCAGATCAGGCAGCCAACGGCGCGGGCCTGCGGTTCGACTGCGGGCGCGACGGGGTGATCGAGGTGCGCGTGCTGGGGGACCTCGCCGCCGCATGACGCTGCGTGTCTTCGTCATCGACGACTCGTCGGCCGTGCGGACCGTGCTCGGCTTGGCGATCAACCGGGTGCCCGACGTGCAGTGCGTCGGCTCCGCGGCCAGCGGCGAGGAGGCCCTCGCGGCGCTGTCTCGCCTCGTGGTCGACCTGGTCATCGTCGATCAGGCGCTGCCTGGCGCTGACGGCGTGACCACGCTCGGCGAGCTGCGCCGCCGGATCCCCGCGCTGCAGGCGGTGATGCTCAGCGCGATGCCCCCCGACCGCCTGCGGGCGCGCCTCGAAGAGGCCCGCCTCGCCGATGTCGACGTGCTGCCCAAGCCCGACGCCCGGGCCGAGTTCGGCGCGTGGTTCAGCGCCGCGCTCGCGCCCCGGCTCAGCCGCGCGGCGCCGCGTCCGGGCCCGCCTGGCGCGCCTCCCCGCGCCGACCGGCGGGGCGCGCACGTCGACAGCCCGGTCGAGGTGGTGCTGATCGCCGCCTCGACCGGTGGCCCCGACGCGATCCGCCGCGTCCTCGAGCTGCTGCCCCCCTCGATCGGGGTCCCGGTCCTGGTGGTCCAGCACATGCCGGCGACCTTCACCGGGGTCTTCGCGGCGAGTCTCGACGGGCGGCTGCCCTGGACCGTGGTCGAGGCCCGGCCCGGTGACGAGCCGGCGGCCGGCCGTGTCTACATCGCGCCGGGCGGCGCGCACCTCGAGGTGCAGCGGGCGCCGATGGGGCCGCGGCTCAGCCTCACCGACACCGCCCCCCTCCACGGTTGTCGACCGGCGGCGGACCGCCTGTTCCTCACCGCGGCCGAGGCCTATGGCCCGCTCGCAGTCGCGGCGGTGCTCACCGGCATGGGTCGAGACGGCGCCGACGGCGCGCTGGCCCTGCGCGCCCGGGGCGTGGTGGTCCTCGCGCAGGACCGCGAGTCCTCGACCGTGTGGGGCATGCCCGGCGCCGTCGTGGGGGCGGGCGCGGCGTCCGCCGTGCTCCCGCTCGACGAGATCGGCCCGGCGCTCGAGCGCCTGGTCGTGGACCGCCGGCGGGGGCGCGAGCGCACCCCCAGCGCCTAGCCGCGGGCCAGCGACCGCAGTCGGCAGCAGCGGAGGGCCGCCCGGGCGCGGGGCCCCGGCGCCGCGCGCCGAGGGCCTGCGCCGCGCTCAGACGTTGAAGCGGAAGTGCATCACATCGCCGTCTTGTACGATGTATTCCTTACCCTCTACCCGCATCTTGCCCGCCGACTTCAGCGCGGCCTCGGACTTGAGCGCGAGCAGGTCGGTCACGGTGTAGACCTCGGCGCGGATGAAGCCCCGCTCGAAGTCGGTGTGGATGACGCCGGCGGCCTGGGGCGCCTTCCAGCCGCGCTCGATGGTCCAGGCGCGGATCTCTTTGGGGCCGGCCGTGAAGTAGGTCTGCAGGCCGAGCAGCGTGTAGGTCGAGCGGGCGAGGCGCGCGAGGCCCGGCTCGGCCAGACCCAGATCGGCGAGGAAGCTCGCCCGATCCGCCGGGTCGAGCTCCGAGATCTCGGCCTCGACCTTGGCGCAGATGTTCACGCTCATCGCGCCCTGGGTGGCGGCCAGCGCCTCGACCTGGGCGGTGTACGCGTTGCCCTCGAGACCGCCCTCGTCGACGTTGCAGACGTAGAGCACCGGCTTGGCGGTGATGAGCTGGGCCTCTTTGACCGAGGCGCGCTCTTCTTCGGTCCAGTCGCCGGCGCGGGCCGGCTTGCCGTCGCCGAGCAGCGCGACCAGCTTCTCGGCCACATCGAGGTGCAGCTTGTTGGTCTTGTCGGGCGACTTGCTGAGCTTGCGGTAGCGCTCGACCCGGCGCTCGACGCTGTCGAGGTCGGCCAAGATCAGCTCGATGTCGATGGTCTCGATGTCGCGCAGCGGGTTGACGCCGCCGTCGACGTGGACGATGTCGCCGTCGTCAAAACACCGCACCACGTGCAGGATCGCGTCGACGCTGCGGATGTGGCCGAGGAACTGGTTGCCCAGGCCCTCGCCCTTGCTCGCCCCGCGCACGAGGCCGGCGATGTCGACGATCTCGACGACCGCGGGCAGCAGCTGCTTGCTCTCGATGACGCCGCGGATCTGCTCGAGGCGGGGGTCGGGCACCGGCACGATGCCGGTGTTCGGCTCGATGGTGCAGAAGGGGTAGTTCGCGCTCTCGGCGCCCGCCGAGGTCAGCGCGTTGAAAAGGGTAGACTTGCCGACGTTGGGCAGGCCGACGATGCCGGCTTGGAGGGCCATCTGGGGCTCCGGAGGGGTCGGGTGAGGGCAAAAACAGGGCGGGGGCGGCGCCCACCGCGGCGACCGGCGCCTATCCGCCGGCTCTGCGCGCGGGCTACCTTCGCGCGCCGCGCCCACAGCCACGCGCCCGGAGGACCCATGACCCGCCTCATCCGCCCGCTCCTGCTCGCGACCACCGCCAGCCTCGCCCTCGGCCTCACCGCCTGCGGCGGCGACTGCGTCGACGAGAGCTACCTCGACATCACTGTCAGCGACAGCGTCGGGCCGGTGCTCTCGACCCTGACCTGGCAGCACGACAACGGCGAGAGCGGCACCGTCGACTGCCCCGGCGCCTGCGAGGTGCAGCCCAGCGAGCCGGGCGTGGTCACGCTCACCGCGACCCCCACCGACACCGCCCTCAGCCCGGTGACCGACGAGGTCGAGTTCAACCAGGCGGTGGCCGAGGGCAAGGACTGCCCCGAGGCCGTCGTCAACAAGGTCGATCTCACCGTCGAGGGCTGAGCGAAAATGGCGGTGGGCGGGGCCTGCGGGCCCCGCAACGCCCCGCGGGGTCCGCGGGCCCAGCGCGGCGACGCGTGACCGCAACACCTTCAAACAAGGCTGTTACAGCCGCAGCCGACTCAGCCGAGCACGACCTTGACCCCGCGGACCAGCCCGCCCAGCGCGGTGGTCACCTCGGCGGTGGTCGGCGCCGCGACGATGGCCCAGCCCTCGCCCTCGTAGCTGGTCGAGGCGGGCTGCCCGACGACCGGCAGCTTGCGGTCGACCACGTAGCGGCCGACCTCGTGCTGGGCGCGCTCGAGGCCGTCGACCGCGACGACCACCCCGCCCCGGCCCTGCCCGCGGAAGAAGGCGGTGCCGGCGGCGCGCTGGCGGGTGGCCGGCACGTCCCAGGTCCCGAGCACCATCAGGCGGCACCAGGCCTCGATCATGTCGCGGCCAAAAGCCAGGCTCATCATCGGCATGATGTTGACGCCCGGCGGCCGGGCCCCGACCTCGCCGATGACGAAGCTGCCGTCGGGCCGCTCGAACCACTCCATGTGCGAGATGCCGGTCACCAAGCCGAGCGCGCGCAGCGCCGCGTGGTTGGTCTCGCGGAAGGTGGTCCAGGGCGCGTCGATCTCGCGCGGCAAGGTCACCGTGTACTGCATCCAGGGGTGCTCGAGCACCGCGAGCGGGGTCGGGTGGTAGCGGGTGCCCGACCACCAGACCGGCTCGCCGTCGATCATCACGGTCTCAAAGGTGCGCTCGACGCCGGTGATGAACTCTTCGGCCTGCACCGGGCGGGCGGCGCTGGGCTGCAGCTGCTCGAGCGCGCTCTGCAGCGCGGCGCGGTCGGCGACGCGGAAGGTCGCCTTGGCGCCCACCCCCGCCACCGGCTTGAGGATGATCGGGAAGCCGACCTCGCCGACGAAGTCGACGCCATCCTGAACCGACTCGAGGCGCCGGTGGCGGGCCACCGGCAGACCGGCCGCGCGTAACACCTCTTTCATTCGGTCTTTATCGCGGAAGTTCAGCGCTTGGTCGACCTTCATGCCCGGCACGCCGGTCGCGCTGCGGGCCTCGCCCAGCGGCACCTGCAGCTGCTCCAGCACGCCAAGCAGGCGATCCACCCGCCCCCAGGCCCGCTGAAAGGCGCTGACGCCCTCGGCCAGCGTGGCGCCGTCCATGGCCGGGCGCACGACGTAGTGGCCAGCCACGAGGGCGGCGAGCGCTGGATCGACGTGCTGCAGCTTGCCCTCGGGCTCACAGCTCAGCAGCCCGAGGCGGACGCCCGGGATGGCCGCCAGCGCGCGGGCGTAGCGCAGGGTGTTTTCGAGGAAGAACGGGGCGACGAGCAGGACGTGCATGGGGGCTCCAACGGCGAGGGCCGGCGGCGCGCTAATCCGGCCGGCCAGCGGCCACCCCACGCCGCGGCCACCGTTCACCACACTGTCCCCTCCCCGCCCGCGGAGCCCTGCATGTCGGCGCCCCCCACCCTCCACCTGCTGCGCGGCGCGCGCGTGTTCGCGCCCGAGGACCGCGGCCGCCAAGACCTGCTCTTCGGCGGGGGCCAGCTGCTCGCCGCCGGCCCGGGGCTCGCCGCCCCGCCGCCCGGCTGGCCGGTCGAAGAGCACGACTGCAGCGATCTGGTCGCGATCCCCGGCCTCATCGACCTGCACACCCACCTCAGCGGCGGCGGCGGCGAGGGGGGCGCCCACACCCGCGTGCCGCCAGTGCAGCTCACCGACCTGAGCCTCGCCGGCGTGACCACCGCGGTCGGCCTGCTCGGCACCGACACCACCACCCGCAGCCTCGAAGAGCTGCTGGCGACCGCCCGGGGCCTCAGCCACTTCGGCCTCACCGCCCTCTGCTACACCGGCGGCTACCGCGTGCCGCCCCGCTCGTTGCTGGCGACGGTGCGCGAAGACATCGCGCTCATCGACCGCTTCATCGCGGTCGGCGAGATCGCCATCTCGGACCACCGCAGCGGCCAGCCCACTTTTGACGAGCTGGTGCGCATCGCCGCCGACGCCCACGTGGCCGGGCTGATGACCGGCAAGGCCGGCATCCTGCACCTGCACCTCGGTGACGGCCCCCGGGGGCTCAGCCTCGTGCGCCGCGCGCTGGACGAGACCGAGCTGCCGGCGCGCGTCTTCCACCCCACCCACGTCAACCGCAACCGGCGGCTGTGGGCCGAGGCGGTCGAGCTGGGCGCGCGGGGCCTCTCGGTCGACGTGACCTGTTTTCCGCCCGCGCCGGGCGAGCCCACCGCCGCCGACGACGTGCGGGCCTGGCTCGCCGCGGGCAACCCGCTCGGGCGCCTGACGCTCAGCAGCGACGGCGGCGGCTGCTTGCCTGAGTTTGACGCAGAGGGCCGCCTGCTGCGGATGGAGGTCGGCAAAAGCAGCGCGCTGCTCGACACCCTGCGCGAGCTGGTCAGCGGCGGGCTGCCGCTGGACCAGGCCCTTCGCCCGCTGACCGCCACGCCGGCGGCCCTGCTGCGCCTCGGGCAAAAAGGCGCGCTGGCCCCGGGCGCCGACGCCGACATCGTCCTGTTGGACGCTGATCTGCGCCTGCACTCCACCATCGCCTCGGGCCGCTGGCTGGTGCGCGCCGGCCGCCCGCTGGTGCGCGGCCCCTTTGAGGCCTGAGCGCGGCGCCGCCACGGAGAGGCCCGGGGGGCGTTGAAGCCATGCGCCCCCCCTTGCTACGGTCCGCGCCCCTCCGACGGACCTCGCCCGCGCGTCCGCGCCTCCGCCCCTCCCCTGGACCTCCGCCCATGCCCTCCCCCGAGCAGACCCCCGGTTCCCGCGGCTTCATCATCCCGATCGGCGGGGCTGAGGACAAGATCAGCGACCGGCTGATCCTCCGCCGGTTCATCAACCTGTGCGGCGGCGCCGACGCGCGCGTCGCCGTCATCCCCACCGCGTCTGAGCTCGACAGCACCGGCGACCGCTACCGCGAGATCTTCGGCAACCTGGGCGTGCGCCACGTCGATGTGCTCGACATCCGCGAGCGGGCCGACGCCGAGAAGGCCGAGCACGTGGACGCGCTCAACCGGGCCACCGGCATCTTCATGACCGGCGGCAACCAGCTGCGCCTCTCGACCATCCTCGGCGGCACCGCGGTCGCCCAGACCATGCGCCGGGTGAACGCGCGCGGCACCCACGTCGCCGGGACCAGCGCCGGCGCCGCCTTTGTCAGCGAGCACATGATCGCTTTTGGGCGCGAGGGCGCCACGCCGATCGCCGGCCAGGCCACGCTCTGCGCCGGCCTCGGCCTGACCAACCGGGTGATCGTCGACCAGCACTTCCGGGAGCGCGACCGCCTCGGCCGGCTGCTGACCAGCCTCGCCTACAACCCCTTCGCCATCGGGCTCGGCCTCGATGAAGACACCGCGGCCTTCATCGGCCCCGACAACGTCATCGAGGTGGCCGGCGCCGGGGCGATCACGATCGCCGACGTCAGCGATCTGGCCTACAGCGGCATGGCCAGCGTGCGCGAGGGCCGGCCGGTGCAGCTCATCGGGGTCAAGCTGCACATCCTCAGCGACGGGGGCGTGTTCCGGCTCGACAGCCGCGAGGCCAAGCCCGGCCTGCGCGACTGAGGCGCCGGCCCGCCCGCCCGCCGCGCCGGGCACAGCGCGGGCGTGATCTTCGAGAACAACCTTCCAGAGGTCATCTTCGCAGACCCCCTTCGCGCGGCGCGCGGGGCTGGTGCAGGCTGCGGTCCCACGGTCGGGCCGCGCCCGCCTCCCCTCGCACCGCCCGGAGCACCGATGCGCATCCTCGAGCAGCGCACCTACGTCGGCCCCAACCTCTACGCGACCTTCCCGGTCATCCGGCTGACGCTGGACCTGGGGCCGCTCGAAGACCGGCCCTCGGCCACCATCCCCGGCTTCGTCGAGCAGCTCAGCGCGCTGATCCCCAGCCTCGACCAGCACGGCTGCTCCTATGGCGAGCCCGGCGGCTTCCTGCGCCGCCTCGGCGAAGACGGCGGCACCTGGATGGGCCACGTGCTCGAGCACGTCGCCATCGAGATCCAGAACCTCTGCGGCAGCCGGGTCACCTTTGGCAAGACCCGCGGCAACGGCGAGAAGGGCCAGTACCACGTCGTGTTCGAGTACGACGAGGCCTGGGTCGGCGAGAAGGCGGGCGAGCTCGCCCTGCGCCTGCTGCACCACCTCGTGCCGGCCGAGCTGCGTCCGGGCGTGCCCGACGAAGAGGGCTTCGCGTTTCAGTCCGAGCTCGAGGACCTCATCCGCGGCGCCCAGCGCCGGGCGCTCGGGCCCTCGACCAGCAGCCTCGTGCGCGCGGCGCAGGCCCGCGACATCCCCTGGCTGCGGCTCAACCAGTACAGCCTCGTGCAGTTCGGGCACGGCAAATTCCAGAAGCGCATCCAGGCGACCGTCACCAGCGAGACCCGGCACATCGCCGTCGACATCGCCAGCGACAAAGAGCTGACCAACAAGATCCTCGGCGACGTGGGCCTGCCGGTGCCCCGCCAAGACCAGACCACCTCGGCCGAGCAGGCGGTGCGGGCCGCGCGCCGCCTCGGCTACCCCGTCGTGGTCAAGCCGCTCGACGCCAACCACGGCCGCGGCGTGTCGATCGGCATCGACAGCGACGACGGCGTGCGCACCGCCTGGGCCCAGGCCCGCGAGCACAGCCGCACCGTGCTGGTCGAGACCTTCATCAAGGGCTTCGACCACCGCATGCTGGTCGTCAACGGCGAGCTGGTCGCGGTCGCCAAGCGGGTGCCCGGCCACGTGGTCGGCGACGGCGTGCACACCATCGGGCAGCTGGTCGAGATCACCAACCAGGACCCCCGCCGGGGCATCGGCCACGAGAAGGTCCTCACCCGGCTCGAGCTCGACCACCAGGCCCAACGGCTCATCGAGGTCGCCGGCCACACGGTCGACACCGTGCTGCCGGCCGGCGAGACCTTCTTCTTGCGCAGCACCGGCAACCTGTCGACCGGCGGCACCGCGGTCGACGTGACCGACATCTGCCACCCCGACAACCGCGAGATGGCCGTGCGGGCCACGGCGACCATCGGCCTCGACGTCTGCGGCGTCGACTTCCTCTCGCCCGACATCTCTCGATCCTACAAAGAGGTCGGGGGCGGCATCTGCGAGGTCAACGCCGCGCCGGGCTTCCGCATGCACGTCGCGCCGTCCGAGGGCCAGCCGCGCGACGTCGCCGGCAAGGTCATGGACATGCTCTTCCCGCCGGGCACGCCGAGCCGCATCCCGATCGCGGCGATCACCGGCACCAACGGCAAGACCACGACCACCCGGATGCTCGCCCACATCCACAAGCTGGCCGGCGCCATCGTCGGTATGACCACCACCGACGGGGTCTACATCGACGGGCAGCGCACGGTCGAGGGCGACATGACCGGTCCGCAGGCCTCGCGGATGGTGCTGCGCGACCCGACGGTCTCGGTCGCGGTGCTCGAGACGGCCCGCGGCGGCCTGCTGCGGGCGGGCATGGGCTACCGGATCCCCGACGTGTCCTGCTGCCTCAACGTGTCGGCCGACCACCTCGGGCTGGGCGGCATCCACACCGTCGAGCAGCTCGCCGAGGTCAAGCGCATCCCCATCGAGGTCGCCCGCGACACGGTGGTGCTCAACGCCGACGACCCGCACTGCGTGCGGATGGCCTCGCACACCCGCGCCAAGCACATCTGCTACGCGACGATGAACCCGAGCAACAGCCTCGTGCGCGAGCACATCCGCGCCGGCGGGCGGGCGGTCGCGCTCGAGGGCGGCGTCAACGGGCAGATGATCACGCTCTACGACAAGGGGGCCCACATGCCCCTGCTGTGGACCCACCTCATCCCCGCGACCATCGAGGGCAAGGCCCTGCACAACGTGCAGAACGCCATGTTCGCCGCGGCGATGGCCTACGCGATGGGGGTGCGGCTCGACGACATCCGCCACGGCCTGCGCACCTTCGACACGAGCTTCTTCCAGACGCCCGGCCGGATGAACGTCTACGATCAGCTCGGCTACCGCGTCATCCTCGACTACGGCCACAACCCGGCGGCCATCGAGGCCATGTGCACGCTGACCGACCGCATGGTCGAGGGCGGGGTGCTCGGCAAGGCCGGCAAGCGGGTGGTGGTCTTGGCCGCCCCCGGCGACCGGCGCGACGAGGACATCCTCGGCATCGCCCGGCGCGCGGCGGCGAGTTTTGACCACTTCATCTGCCGGCGCGACGACAACCCGCGCGGGCGGGGCGCCGACGAGGTGCCGCGGCTGCTCGCCCGCGGCCTCGCCGAGGCGGGGGTCAGCGCGGACCAGATCCAGATCGTCGACACCGAAGAGCCGGCGGTCGACCTCGCCCTCAGCATCTGCCAGCCCGGCGACCTGCTGCTGGTCTTCGCCGACAAGGTCACCCGCACCTGGAAGCAGATCATCTACCACGGGGGCCGCAAACCCGAGGCCGAAGCGGACGCGGCGCCGGTCGTGCAGCCCGCGGTGGCCGCCCCGACCCCCTCGGTGGACGGCCTGGTCTTCGTGCGCGATGAGCGCGGCGTCATCGCCATCACCCAAGAGGAGGCGGACTGATGCTGAGGGCCGAGGCCCGCCGGGTCACCGGCCTGCACCCGCTGCTGCCCGCGCCTGGCGCGGCGGTGGAGCTGCTGCTGGAGGCCGACGAGCCGGCCGCGGCCCTCGACGCCGCCCTGCCCGCGATCGCCGCGCGGGTGGCCGCGCTCTGGTCGGCGCACGGCCTCGGTGACGGCGCCCTGCACGTGCGCCGCCACGCCGCCGGCGCGAGCCTCGGCGTCTGCGCCCCGATCGACCAGCTCAGCGGCGCGGTCGACGCGCTGGAAGAGGCCATCGCGCCCGGCCTGAGCGCGCCGGGCGCCCTCGCCGACTTGCTCGAGGCCGAGCGCGCCCCGGCCCTGCGCGCGCTGTGGGCCGCCACCGCCCACCTCGACCGCTTCGTCGACGAGGACGGCTTCACGCTCGGGCTCGGCGCCGGCGCGGTCACCTGGCCGCTGGGCGCCCTGCCCGACCCGTCGGCGCTGCCCGAGACCCGCAGCGTCCCCACCGCCTACGTCACGGGCACCAACGGCAAAACCACGACCACACGCATGGTCTCGGCCATCGCCACCGCGGCGGGCCTGCGGGCCGGGCACACGAGCAGCGACGGGGTGGTGGTCTGCGGCGAGTGGCGGGCGCGGGGCGACTGGACCGGCCCCGGCGCCGCGCGCACCCTCCTGCGTGCTCCCGACCTCGATCTCGGCGTGCTCGAGACGGCCCGCGGCGGCCTGATGCGGCGGGGCCTCGTGCTCGACCGGGCCTGGGCCAGCGCCGTGACCAACATCAGCGACGACCACCTCGGCGAGTGGGGCCTCGACGACCTCGACGCGATGGCCTGGGCCAAGCTCACCGTGGCCCGCGCCACCCGCCCCGGCGGGGCCTTGGTCGTGCACGGCGACGACCCGACCCTGGCCCGCGCCCTGCCGGGGCTGCTGCGCGACCGCCCTGACCTGCGGGTGCTGCGCTTCGCCGACGGGCCCGAGCGGCCGGGCCTCGACGCCTGGGCCACCGGCGGCGCGCTCTGGTGGCGCGGCGCCGACGGCGGCCCTGCCCCGCTGCTGTCCGAGGCCGCCCTGCCCGCCTGCGTGGGCGGCGCGGTGCGCACGATGGTCGAGAACGCCCTCTGCGCGGCCCTGCTCGCGCGCGAGCTCGGCCTCGCCGACGCCGCGGTGCGCGCCGGCCTCGCCGGCTTTCGCCTCGACACCGCGATGTCCCGCGGGCGCCTCAACCGCTTCCAGCTCGAGGGCGGGGCCGAGGCGGTGCTCGACTTCGCCCACAACCCCGCCGGGATCCGCGGCCTCGCCGGGCTCGCCGCCCGCCGCCGCGGCCGCCTGCTCGTGCTGGTCGGCCAGGCCGGCGACCGCACCGACGCGCTCATCGCCGCCTACGCCGCCGAGATCGCCGCGCTGCGGCCGGATCGCGTGCTGCTCAAAGAGCTGCCCCACTACCGCCGGGGCCGGGCCGAGGGCGAGGTCCGCGCCCTGCTGCGCCGCCAGCTCGAGGCCGACGGGGTGCCGACCGCGGCGATCGGCGACGAGCCCGACGAGCTGCTGGCCGCCCGGCGCCTGCTCGAAGAGGCGCAGGACGGCGACCTGGTGCTGCTGCTCATCCACGAAGAGCCCGACGCGGCCATGGATCTGATCGACGACATGGGGGGAGCGGCCCTGCCGTAGCCGCCGGCCGCCGCCGCGGGCAAGCTCCCTTCACCCTGCTCCCCCGAGGTCGCCATGGTCCCCTCCCGCGCGCTGCCGCTGCTCCTCCCCCTGCTCGTGCTGGTCGCCTGCGATGGCGACGGCGAGAAAGATGACACCGGCGGCGGCTCGTTCAGCGACGGCGCAGACGGGACCGACGGCGCGGACGGGACCGATGGCGCCGATGGCGCGGACGGCGCGGACGGCGCGACCGACTGCGTCGACAACGGCACCTTCCAGCTCAGCGGCATCGTCCGCTTTGACGGCAGCCCCGCAGAGGGCGCGACCGTCTACCTCTGGGCTGACGACGTGTTTGAGCCCGTGACCGCCACCACCGACAGCGAGGGCGCCTACTTCGTCGAGGCGCCGGCCGGCGACTGGTACCTCGAGGTCAGCACCGCAGACGGCTGCTACTCGTCCACCGACCCGATCAGCGCCGCCGTCTGCGACGACCTGGTCGTCGACTTCAGCGTCTCGCCCGACGACTGCGTGACCGCCGACAAACCGAACCTCTACCTCTACCCCAAGCGCGACCTGCCGATGCAGGTCGAGGTGCTGCTCGGCCGCAAGCAGCGGGTGGTGGCCAGCGATCCGCAGCTTCCGCCGCAGGGCTGGCGCGGCGTCGCCCACCCCGACGGCACCTGGACCGCCCAGGGCGCCAAGGAGCGCAGCCCCTTCCTCTTCTACGAGGTGAGCCTCGCGCCCGAGCAGCTC